>JAQUCE010000202.1 GCA_028686345.1 Kiritimatiellia bacterium | reverse complement strand
GTCGTTGATGGTTCGGTATTGGGGTAACGAAACGGGAAACCGCACCTTCGACCTGCTCATCGACAACGATACGGTGACCGGTGTCAACATTTCCAACAAATGGAAAATGACTTCGTTCGTGAATGTAATACCCGATACCTGCCCGGATGCTGGTGGGCAAGGACAGCGTACGGGTGACTTTCGACGCACGTTCGGGCAACGTGGCCGGTGGTGCGTATTACCTGAGGCTGCTAAGTGGTTCCAGATTGATTACTGCTAAACCGTACTCGTTCGTGGCCAAGGAATATGGAGTCTGCGATGTGAACAGGGCACCCCTGACGGCTTTCACTTACGACACCCTGGCCAACACGTTCACCATCAAGAAGTCTGGTGCGAACAACCTGGCTTTCCGACTGGCACCGACCAAGACCGACTATTACAACATCAACAACACCAAGACCTATTTCTTGATTAAGGGGAAATTTTTGAAGACCGGCAGCACGGACAGTTACATCTGGTGGTTCAACGGCTACAACAATGGCGGAAGCATCGCTCCATCGCTAATCGTGAACGGTTCCAATTCGGAAACCTTCCTTCTTTGGCACATTCCCAGCCAGACGGGGCTCAATTCCAACATGGATTATACCCAACCCTACATCACGCTCACGCACAAAGGCACGTTCTTCATACAAGCCATCGGATTGACTTCGTCGGCAGCGGATTACAGTTCGACCTTCAGCGATGTGAACTATTACAGTGCGGAAGAGGCGGCAGCCAAATATCCGGAAGTGGCGGTCGCGATGGGCTTGCCGGTCGGGATGAAACCGCTGCGGTTGGCTTTGGACGGCATTACGGCCGTTTCCGGTAGTAACGGGGAGTTGAAATTGGTGGCCAACCGTCGGCAAATGGTCAACCTGTACGATTTGTTGGGTCGCCCCATCAAATCGTTCGTGCTGGAGGCAGGGGAAGACAGGACACTGTCGTTGCGGCCTGGCTATTACCTGCTGAACGGACGTAAACTCTTGATAAACTGAGCTTACATGCCCAGCTTGGCCATGGCTTCGTACACCAGGAACGCCGGCCAGACAATGGCTTTCAAGAAACCGAGCACACCCATCCAGAATCCGGTGGCATGTCCGATGAAATAAACAGCGGCACCAATCATGCCCAATCCGTAAACGGCTCCCTGGGAAGCGTTGCTTTGCATTTCTTTTTTCATAGTATCGATATTTTAGACGAATAGAAATTCAAAAGTACATAAAAAATGAATTCAACGGACAAGACCTTCTCTGCGATTCGTTTTATCGAAAGTCCACTGGAAAAAGGCGAATACGAACAGTGCTCCTTCCAGGGCTGCGATTTCACCGGAACCGACCTGTCCGAGATTCATTTCTCAGAATGCCTCTTTAGCCACAGCAACTTAAGCAACGTCCGGATCGACAAGACGGCCTTCCGGGACGTTCGGTTTGTGGATTGCAAACTGCTTGGGCTCCGATTTGACAGCTGCATGGAATTCGGCCTCCAGCTCCGATTCGAAAATAGCACCTTGAATTATGCTTCCTTTTATAACTTGCATCTGAGAAAAACCGTGTTCGTCAACTGTTCCTTGCAAGAAACGGACTGGACGGAATGTGATTTGACACAAGCCGTTTTCGACCGTTGTGATTTGAGTCGAGCTACTTTTGACAACTCGGTCCTGGTCAAAGCCGATTTTCGGACTGCCTTGCATTTTTCCATCAATCCAGCCCACAATCGTCTCAAAAAGGCCAGATTCTGTGCCGACAACTTATCCGGTCTGTTGGATTCGTTCGATATCGAAATTGAGCCTTGAGTTCTTCCAATTAAAAAAGATTTCTCATCTTTACACTTACAATTCTTGCCGTTCCAATTTGCGTATCGTCAGACCATGAAAAAACTAGGATTTTTTTGTCTCTTGTGGGCAGTGACCCTTTCAGCAGGGGCTTTCAAAACCGAAACCCAGTATCTGTCCGGTACGGACAAAGACCAGACCGTCACTTGGGATTTTTTCTGCACCAAGGGCATGAAAAGTGGGGTTTGGAGTACCATTCAGGTGCCATCCCAATGGGAACAGCAGGGTTTTGGCGCCTACAATTACGGCCAGGGCGACCCCTTCCACAACGAACAAGGGTTCTACAAATACCGCTTCCCTGTTTCCAAAAATTGGAAGGGCAAAAAGGTACGGTTGGTATTCGAAGGATCCATGACGGACACGGAGGTCAAAATCAACGGCCAATTGGCCGGCCCCGTTCATCAAGGCGCATTCTACCAATTCAACTACGATGTGTCCAAGTTGTTGAAGTACGATGCTGAAAACCTGTTGGAAGTGACGGTCAGCAAGGAATCGGCCGATTCGAGCGTGAACAGGGCCGAGCGGCGCGGCGATTATTGGGATTTCGGCGGCATATTCCGACCCGTTTACCTGCAAGCCCTACCCACCGCCAACATTGACCGAGTGGCCATCGATGCCAAGGCGGACGGTCGGTTCAGCATGGATGTCTTCTTGGAAGGCGTGACTAAAAACAGCCTATTGGAGGCAAGACTGGAAACCTTGGATGGCAAGCCGTTCGGTTCCTCCATACGCATGAACGTCGCCAAGAAAACCAAAAAAGCAACGCTTTCCAGCCAATTTTCCAACCCTAGCCTTTGGAGCCCTGAAACGCCGTCGATCTATAAAGTGGTCGTCCGCTTGAGTGCCGGCAACAAGGTGTTGCACGAATTGGACCAACGGTTTGGTTTCCGCACGGTGGAAGTGAAGCCCGGCGACGGCATCTATGTGAACGGGGTGAAAGTCCTGTTCAAAGGCGTCTGCCGGCATACCTTCTGGCCGGAGTCGGGTCGTTGCAGCAGCAAGGCGCTCAGCATTCAGGACGTCAACACCATCAAGAGCATGAACATGAATGCGGTCCGCATGAGCCATTACCCGCCCGACCAACATTTCCTGGATGTCTGCGACTCGCTGGGTTTGTTCGTACTCGACGAATTGGCAGGCTGGCAGGCTTATTAAGGCTTGTTGATCTGGTATTCGGCGACAACGCCGTCCGGACCTGACAGAAACGTCTCTTTCCCTGAGTTCTGGCGAACCAGCTCGGTATAGAAGAACTTGAATACCGCTCCTGGCTCAGCCGTGTCGAGATTGACATCTTTTTCGTCAATGACCTGTTTCGTCTTGTCGGCCGGCAAACGATACTCGTGAGCCGTGCCGTCGGGTTCGACGACCGTATATTGCACCTGGTGCACGTGCCCTGCTTTCGCCAGCGCGCTTTTGCCCGGAACATCCAGGATGATCTTGCCATCATCGAACGAGACAGCAGGCTCCTCCGGCTGAACAAGCAGCAATACGGTATAGCGCCCGCCCAGGGCGTTCAGGCCGCCCGAAGGCAGCGTGACGTTGGAACAGGTCTCAAACAGCACGACCTGGCCCGATTGGCTGATCTCGCCCAGGACCGAATAGCCCTGGCGGTCGGCCATCTTCCAGCCAGTTCCGTCCGCGTCGAACGAAGCGGCCAGTTTGAACCAGTCGCTTTGCTGCATATCGTCCGAGCCGAGCCGGACCAGCAGCCGTGCGCCGCGCTCAGCAGGCAGCGTGATGTTTACATGGCGCGGCGTCAGGCTGAGCGGCAGGTAACGGGGCTCGATGTCGTGAAGCGGCACCTCGCGGCTGAGCGGGACCGTCCGGCTGCAAAAGAGCGACGCATAGTCACCGGTGCCTTTCACCGTGCGCAGAAACATCAGGCGCGTGATCTCCGGGCGCGGTTTTGCCAAAAAGTCCCGATAGGCTTGGGACAGGTTGGCCGGCGCACCGCCGAGCACGCTGATCAGCGAGCTGTAGCCGGATGTATCGGCGGCATAGCTGTAACGCATCATCAGGTCGGGCAGGAAGCGGCTGCTGTATCCGCGGTAGGCGTTGTCACGCAGATATTCGAGAAAATAGGCCGCTGCGTAGCCGTAGTGCATGTCATAGTCGTCGAAGGCGCGTTCGCCGGACACCCAGTGGGACGGCTTGGCGTAGCTGGACAGGTAGCACATGCCGTATCTGTCCCGGGGTGTGAACGAGATCTCCCGC
>JAQUCE010000104.1 GCA_028686345.1 Kiritimatiellia bacterium | reverse complement strand
CCGCTATGCGGTGGATGGTTGCGAAGTATATCCGCCGCTATGCGGTGGATGGTTGCGAAGTATATCCGCCGCTATGCGGTGGATGGTTGCGAAGTATATCCGCCGCTATGCGGTGGATGGTTGCGAAATAAGCCGCAATAAGGCCCGACAGGCAACCTTTTGGAAAGAACAGTTAAGTGTTTTTCTGGTTCCTAAGGGCTCAAGTTCAAAACAATGCAGTTGCACTGTGCGCTGCTTTAAGGAGAGATGAGATGAAAGTTGTAAGCATGTTGAAGGTTGTTGTTACATTGTTTTGTCTGACAGGGGTTGGACAGATCTGGGCGCAGAGTGAGAAAAGCTATCTATGGGCAGGGGATAAACCCGGCGCCGAAGATCCGATGATGAAGGCAGTGGCCGCTTTTTTAGAGGCTAACGAGCATTATAATCTCGCCTCCTGGGATGGCAGTGCCGCCCGTGTGCGGCCCATCAAGTTTTGCTGCGTGATGAATAATGCTCTGGTGCTGGCCACATCCAACAAAAAGGAGATGTATCGGCAGATGAAGGAGTTTCCCAAGGTGGAGTTGTCAAGGGTTGCCAATGATAAGAGTGCTTATATCCGCTACTTGGGAAAAGCGGTGGAGTGCAAAGACCCGGTACTGGAAGCCGCTGTTCTGGCAGTGCACCCGTGGCCAAGAGCTAATTTCAAAGAAGACATGGCGCTCTTCATGATTGAGCCGGAGATGGCCGGTATTTTTTCCATGAAAGGCGAGCCCGCAAAAACCAAAAACTTCAAGGATTGACCAAACTCACAGCGCGGTGTCAGAAAATCCGCAGTATACGCGGGGTGATCTGCAGCAGGCTGGTGGTGTTGGTGAGTATCTGATCGGCTTTGGGGCCGACTGCCAGCAGCGGCACCTGATTGAAGGTGTGGCTGCGCGTGCTCATATCCTCAATATTGCCATGGTCACTGGTGATAATCAACAGCATATTGGTGGCCTGACAGAGTGCTGCCACCACGTCGATGAATTCATCCAGCATGCTTAGGGTGTTGCAGGCGGTTTCGTAGCTACGCGAATGGCCGGCTAGATCGGTCAGGAAAAACTCAAAGAGTGTGAAGTCATTGGCACGCGCAACCTGAATCAGGTGTTCAGCGGCCTGCTGTGGTTTGATCAGCGGGACATCATGGCCTTTCGACCGCAGGTGCGCGCGCGTGATATCGTGCGAGACAGCTTGGTTGGCGAGTAGGTCCTCTTGAGTGGCGATGGTTTTCGGTTCGGTAAGGGCCATCACAGTGGTGACGGATTTGAATCTTCGGTTGATCAACTCGTCTATCGTGCTGATCATGTAGGCATCGGCAAAGCGGCAACGCACCCCTTTGCGGGTCAGCTCCATAAAGAGATTGTTGTTTTCAATGATACGCTTCAGGGTTGGGCCTGGAAAGCCCTCGCAGTGCCGCCCCATCTGTTGCGACGCATTGACGCCGGTGAACATGACGGTTTGACCGGTGGCGCTCTGTGGAAGGCCTTTGACACCCAGGCACGCGTCAATTGGCACTGCATAGCTTTCAATCAGCTTGCATAGTGCCGGGCAGTTGCCTGCGTGAACCGGGTTGTCCGCAGCCGGAGCGCGTAAGCCAACCCCATCAATAAATAAAAAGAGTACTTTTAACACACCTTATTTTTAAACAAAATAGCCCATGAACTCAAGACCAGAATTCATTAAACCTGAAATATTTACACGGGTGGCGCAAACAGGGTGCCATTAAGCCCAAGGCACAAGGTAAATCTAGTTGCTTAGGCGACTAGATTCGCTAACGCGTACGTCCCTGGGAGCGCCGACGTCCTCGTCGGCATTGCTGAGACCAAAGCCGACGAGGACGTCGGCGCTCCCGGAACAACCAGTACACAGAGCAGCAACCCTTGCACTACGGGGTGCAGCGCAGGTGTAGCAGTCGCTCTACCCGCGACATCGGTTGACGATGCTGTGCGACGATGTTGACCGACGATTGGGAACATGCGTGGGCTCGTCCACCAGCATCGTCGCCGCCATCGTCAACCAAAGGTGCAGCCGACCTCAGTGGGTCCGGTTTCCAACCGGACAGTCCGATTGGAAATCAGACCTACGGATCTCCGCAAATGTATAAGATCACTTTGAAGATTATTCGCGTCGCCCGCATAGCGAACGACCTCCTTCTCCTGCGTCTTGGCAAGGGAGTAAGCGCGGAAGGAAGTCAGTCGCTATGCGGCTGACCAGGTCATTAAAAACATGTTGTCAGGGGCCAATCCTAATCCCAATCCTAATCCCAATCCTCGTCTCTTTCGGTCTGCCCTGATTACTGCGTCTTGATTAGGATTGCGATTAGGATGGAGCACATCCTTGTCTTAATCCTAAACCAGCGGAGCCGGAACCAAACTGAGCCTATGTGATATGCGAAATTATTTCTCTCTCATTGAACAATTGTGTGATATGCCCCGCTGGTTTAGTCAACAACGCTATGCGTTGCATAGAAAAGATGGAAGTTCTTTCTTTCGCAAACATGATAGGATTTAAGAAAAGAGGTACTAAAACCTAAACTCCTACAGTGCTGTTGCGCGGGCGGAATTATTCTTAGCTACTGCGGCTTGATTTCAAAGTCAAAGATTAAAGGCAGGTGGTCGGATATGCTGATTTTGGGAATCCGGAAACGTTTCGGGATAATGCGCTCATCATAGCAGATGAAATCCAGTTCACGCTGGGGGGCCCAGGCGGGAAAGGTTGCAATATGCTGCTGGTTGCAGCTCTGCAGGCCTGCGGCTTTGAGAAAGGTGCCAATCTCCCACTCACCGCTGAGGGTGTTGAAGTCGCCCGCTAATATTTTAGGTTTTTTACAGGTTTCAAAGAGACGGTGCAACTCCTCCAATTGGCGGTGTCGGCTCTGCATTCCAAGCGAGAGGTGCACGACAAAGATTGTCAGCTCAGGCAGTTCAACCTCAATCACCAGGCTTTTGAAGCCGGATGTAAAATCGTAAAACCGCTGTTTGCAGATCTCCTGTTTAGCGAGAACTGCGTTGGACTGTTTGTTCAAAACAGGTATCTTGCGACCAACGCTGGTTTTAGAGTATTTCACCCGGTGGGCGAGATTGTAGTTAAGCTTTTTGGCCAGATACTCTGCCTGGTTCTCTTTGCGACTGCGGTAGGAACCTGAATCAACCTCGATCAGCGCCACAATATCAGGGTTGACCGCCTTTACAAGCCGCATGATTTTATGCATGTGGTTGGTTGTGTGGTGGAGCGTGGTCAGCCACGAAAATCGTTTCAGCCGTCCTGTGCCGTATTGAATATTATGCAGTAAAAGTCGCATCAATCTCCTGCTTGGTAAATAGAGCTATAAGTGAAAATTCTTTTGCACAAAATGGTAATTTATAAAATTAAGCGGTAATGGTCAAGTGCGATCTTAAAATAAAGCCATTGATAAGATTCGGTAATTTTTGTATAAGTGTTGCCATTCGTCGTGCGTTTTTCGGTATTTTTATTGTCAATTTAATCTGCAATAGTGGTTTTATGAGAGAACGGATACATATTGTGGGCATCAACGGGGTGGGCATGAGTGCTCTGGCTCAGGCGCTGCTCGATAGCGGGGCCGATGTTAGCGGCTCTGACCGGCTACTCGACAGCGGCGACAGCACACCGGTTTTAGAGACCTTGGCCGCGCAGGGGGTTGCCCTTTATCCGCAGGATGGCAGCGGTGTCCTCGCCGGCGTGGAGCGGGTTGTGATCAGTTCGGCGATTGAGAGCGATAATCCTGAGCTGAAGCGCGCCGGTGAACAGCAGATACCGGTGGAGCACAGAGCCGTGGCCCTGGCGCGGGTGGTCGCAGGGCGCGAGCTGGTGGCAGTCACAGGGACCTGCGGTAAAAGCTCGGTGACTGCCATGCTCGCGGTCATCCTGGAGGGATGCGGCTTTGACCCCTTGGTTGTCAACGGTGCGGCTGTAATCGGCTGGAGCGCTGGCGGCGGGCGGATTGGGTCAGCCCGCAGCGGCAAGGGGATCGCCGTGATTGAGGCGGATGAGTCTGATAAATCATTGATGGCATTCAAGCCGGACCACGCGATTATCACCAATGCCTCGGCAGACCACTTTGATCTGCATGAAACCCTCGGGCTCTTTGAAGTGTTCAGGCGGCGGGTGGCCGGGCATGTGATTGACGGCATCCGCGGGGGGGATGCGCTGGAGCAGGTTGAAATCCGCGGGTGGGAGAGTCGCTTTGTTCACGAAGGGGTGCAATATACAGTGCCCTTGCCCGGTTTGTTCAATGTGCGCAATGCCGCGCATGCGGTGCGAATGGCTTTGGCGCTGGGAGCTGACGCAAGCGAGGTTGTTGCGGCACTCGCCGCTTTCAAGGGGATCGAGCGTCGACTGCAACTGGTTGGATATTGCAATCAAGCCGCGGTGATTGATGATTACGCGCACAATCCGGAAAAACTCAGGGCTGCTTGGCAAACGCTGTCGGCTGTTTTTCCCAGCGGAATCTGCGGTCTCTGGCGTCCGCATGGCTATACTCCGCTGCGCAAAATGATGGATGAACTGGTGGAGATGTTTGCCGCTGTGTGCAGTGACAGGGACACCTTGTTGCTGTTGCCGGTTTATGATATGGGTGGCAGTACCACAAGGGATGTTTCCAGTGCGGATTTGGCTTTTAAACTGGCTGGGAAAGGTGTTAAGGTAGAGCTTGTTAATGACTTGAAGGCAGCTGAGACGCGCATGCGGGAGTTGTCGGCTGAAAAGGGTGCTCTGGTTTGTTTTGGGGCCAGGGATCCGGGGCTGCCGCGGCTGGCGGCTGATCTGGTTTGATTTTTCATAAAAGGAAATATATGGCGTTTAAATACTCCGAAGGCCGCGTGCTGCTGGGCGATGCTGACTCTGTGCGCGAGGCGTATAAAAAATTTCATGATCAGGAGATCGATCTGATTGAGTTGTGTGAGGGTGATAGCGGTTACTCAAAAAAACGCACCACGATTGCAGGCACTCAATCAGTCTCCGGCCCTGGAACATTTACCGGCCGAGCGCAGCGTACGCTGACCTTTGAACCCTCGGATGAACCTGGGTGGTGGATCAAGCGCAGCGACCTGACCGAGCAGCTCAAGACACCGGTCTCGGTGCGCAATGTCTGGACTTCGGCGCGCAATATTGTGCTGCGTAGCGGCAACCCGCATAACTACCTGCGTATGGTGGAGCATATTGTGGCCCTGCGGCTGGGAATGGGGATCGACGATATGATCATCAGCACTGATTCCGGTGATCCGCCGCTCTTTGACTGCAGCAGCCTAGGCATGGTCGAAGCCATAGAGCAGGCTGGCATTGTTGAACTGGATGAACCGGCCTGCTATGTGACGGTCAAAGAGCCGGTGACATTCGGCGGTTCGCGCGGCGATTTTCTGACCTTTATTCCAGCCGAACCAGGGGAGCGCAAACTGCGCATTGACTGCGCGATTGATTTTAATTCCATTATTGGTCAGCAGCGGATTGTTTTTGATCTGACCCCCGCGGTTTTCAAAAAGGGCTCTTTTGCGCGTACCAACGCCTCTTTCTTAAAGATGCTGCTGGTGAAAGCCATTGGCTGGTCAATGGCGGACACCCGCCATCTTGGGTACACGCGGGATAACATCCTGATTCACGGCAAAAACAAGTTTTACGGAGAGCCGCGGTTTATCCAGGGCGGGAAAGCGCTGGAGCCGGTCTGGCACCGCGCAGTGCTTGATCTGCTGGCGGCCGTGGCCTTATTGGATATGGGGCGTTTCTGCGGAACGATTGTCTCCTATCGCGCGGGGCACACCCTTGACTGCCGCGCTGCCGGCCTGCTCTATCTGCACAAGATGTTACAGTACACGGAGTAGATTCGCTTTGCTCCCGAGGTGTGGCAAGGTGGCAGCCGGGGGCTCAACCTGGAAGCGGCACGCGAATGATCAGATTGCGCACTCTGGTCTGCAGTGCCTTCTGTTTACGATAGCGGCCGAGACGCGCGGGGCGATGCGCGATATCATGCGGTTGAACTGTAGTGCCTTCTGTTTACGATAGCGGACGAGACCGCCGACCGACGCGCTGCCGCTTGAGAGTTGGCTGAGGTAGGCCGCGGAGTGGAAGACATCGGCATCCGCCGCTGCCGCGAGCACGTGCGCACCGGTAATGTGGATGGAGGATGATTTTTTTACACAAAAGAGCCGGTGGTATTGAGGCGCAGATCGGCTCCAACCGATAGCGCAGCGCCGATATCCACGAGCAGCACCGCGTTGCTGCTTCCCGGATTGCCGAAGCCGCTGTAATAGAGAAGCCCCTGTAAGGTTGGCCCCGCCGAGCACCAGGTCGCGGGCGGAGAGCTCCACGCCGGGCTGCACCATGAGAGCGCCGTACACGGCACCGTCCTCGGAAAACCGGATGTTGCCGCCGGAAAGCGTCATGCCGGTGTCACGGTAAAGCGTGAAACCGTGCGCCGTATAAATACCTCCGGATTGCTGGAAGTAAGATCCATCGGTCGGACTATTGGTTGCCACTAAAGAGAGGTCTCCACCGTGAAAAACGATACCGGAGCGAAGCTTCCAGATGGTCGAGTCGAGCAACTCGGCTGTGCCAAGAATTGTGAGGTTGCCGCCATTCTGATCTAGAACGACCGGACCCATATCGGTGACAAGGGAGCCGCACGAGACGGCCCCGCTATCATGGGAGAAACTCGTATCAAAGAGGGAGAGCTGTCCCGTGATCGCGAGGTTTATCGAGCACTGGTGTGTGGCGTTCAGTTGAGCGAACAAACCACTGGCCGTCGTGGTTTCAGTCGAGAGAAATCCGTTGTTGAGGCTGTAAATGCCGGACGGCACGCCAAGGTCGATGCCGAGACTTCCTGTAAAGGAGCCGTTGCTGGCCAACGTTACTGTGCCGTTGTTCTGAATAAACTCGCCGACCCCGCCGGTTTGCTTGTAACGCGGCGGAATTTCGACGGTTCCAGTGAGCTGAAGACGGGTTGCCGCCAATGAACCGCCTTCCAGTTGAAATTTTGCGTTGTGCCTGATCGACAGAGGCAGACCGCGCCAGTTGGTTCCCCAGTATAAGCAGCATCGGTAATCGAAGCCGTTCCCGTTAGGTAGTAGGCGGTGACCGTTGGTCTCGAACTATCTCCTATAATATTGATCGAAGGGGCGATAAGTTTGCCTGCCGAGTGTCAAAACACGGTATGATCTTGTACGCCGATATTTCCTGATGATGTAAACGGATACTGCAGAATAAAACGAATGTCAGTGAATCCGCTACCCAGGAGCAAGCCGTTGAACACTGCTCCAGGATCGTAGGTGTTTCGATAGGTGACCGTCACCTGTTTTGCATAGGTCGGGTCGCCGATTCCGAAAACTTCGACGCTCTCGATGTCCTGTGGCACAACGCTCCCATACCACTTCGTCGGATCGTCCCAGAATCCACTCGGCGTCGGACTCTTTGTTTGCACACTCAATTCGGTGCGTCCGAGAATAACCGCTTCTACAGCCGGTTTACGGCTACACCTTTGAGTGTATCCTTGACCGGGCAGGCTTTTTTCGCATGCTCGATCAGAGCCTCGATCGCTTCCAGTGCAGAGTCGGAATCGATCTTCAGCGCATAACGGATGGCCGAAAAACCTGGCCGCACCTGCACCTTGCCCATGAATCCGTCTGGGTCCAGGTCGCCTTCGAGCTGTACCGAAACCGCCTTGATCAGTACGTTATGAGTCGGCACGAACGTATTGACGAGCACCACCAGACAGCCGCCCAGCGCTGAAAGAACGAGTTCCACCGGGTTTTGACCAGTATTGGTTCCGCCTAAAACTTCGGGCTCGTCGATCCGAATGGCATGCGTTCCACTGCGTGCATCTGACTGTAGCGATTCGCCCGTCCATTCCACTTCACTTTTGAATATCATATTAGCCATATTTTTTGTTCCTATCTTGTGTGCATTCCTGGCCGACACGGCCCAAATTGGTTTGTAAACCGCAATTCGCTTACGGCATATTGTATTTGTGGGTGATGCTGACTGTCTCCACCGGACGCGTCTGGTAGTAGGTTGCGTGGTTGAAGCAGCGCGATTCTGCTCAAAAAGGCTTTCGGACGGTAGGTTTAAAGGGAGAGTAGATCCGCGTCGGGCGCGGTGTGGGGAAGTGCCGAGCAAAAAGGTCGCGCCTTTTGTGGGGGAACAACGTAACTTCGGTTTCCAATCGGAGACATCCGGTTGGAAACCAAGGCGCGCAGCGACTGACACGGATCATATGACTTCCGCTACTAATGGACGATGATAACGGTCCCGCTGTAATAGCTATCGGTGATGTTGACAATCTGCAGTCCTTGCAACGTCCCCCACAGGTCACTCGTTGGTGCGACAATAACTGTGATGCTCTCTTCCTCGGCGTTAACCCGTACGATGGCGGTGGCATAGTTCCCTCCTTGCTCCCAAGTTGTGGCAGAGGTGGCCGCAATGCTATGCAACTCGGCACCCGCGGCGAGCCGGCTTTCAATGCTGGCACCAAAGTAAACATCGTAGGTGCGCGTCAAGGCGCTCGGCTCGCGCACCAGCGCGAACACCCGATACACACCCTGTGTCAGCCCGCTGACACGCACCGCCAAATCGTTGTTATTTGTTGAGGCAACCCAGTCCTTCATCAGGAAGGTGCTGTAAACGCCGGAACCCGTCGTCGTGGAACCCTTGATTGGTGCGCTTTCCCATGAGATGTTCGCGCCGCCAGCGTTGTTGGTGGTCACTCCGAAATCAATCGAGATCTCCGGCGCGGGGGCGCCGTTGCCCCAGAAGAGCTGCCCGGCGGGCATGTCCGCCCCCGAGCCGTTCCAGTAGCGTTCGTCGGCATTGACGCTGTTCACGGCATGGCCCGGACTGAGTGTACCGAGATAGGTTCCCTGCTGTTGACACATGTCAAATTGAATCGTGTTACATGCGGCTTCAGGGATGAGAGTGGCTGGAATCACCACATCGTCCATTACGATCCACCCCCAGCCTCCATCTGTGGCGTCAATCAAATCGAGGGTGCAGACCTCGTTCACGTAAGGCGCGAGCTGCGCTTGCGTCAGAACCACTTTCTCCAGAGTGCTGCCTGAAACCGTCTTGCGCAGATTGAGCAGATAGGCTCCGTCGCTGGCGCGCCGCAGGTAGACACGCATCGTACCGTTTTCACTATGCGTGCTGTTAATGTTGTCTGACTCATTCGCATAGACCTTATCGGGACCCTTGCCGCCGCCGAGCCACACGCTGAGATCGCCGCTGCCATCCAGCTTGAACCGGGGTGAGCGCACCAGCATGGTCGCGTGGCGTGCGTCTTCATTGCCACTGCCCTGCGGACGGGGCTCCAGTTTGTAACTGCCACGCTGCGGATTGAAGACACTGCCAGCCTGATACTCCTGTAAATAGAGGTTTGGGATGTTGTCCCTTCCGGGAATCATCGCACGGGAGACCAGCACATTGCGCCACCCCTGCCGGGTGCCGTCCTCAAAGTCATAGATCAGCGGTGAGGCCGCCGTGTTGGCGGGCAGGTTGGTAGGCGACACCCCTTGGGCCAGCGCCAGAATCTGCTGTGGCGAGAGCGTCTGGCCGAAGATGGCAACATCATCCAGTTGCACATCAGCAAAGGCTTGGGGGGAGCCGCCATTGTTGCGGGCACCGAAGATCACCTGTTCATGGCAATCGTCGCGCAACTCACTGTTGGCGGTGGCGCGCCGGTCAGTGAAACCATCCACATAAATTGTCTTGTGTTGTCCATCATAGGTGCAGGCAACATGATGCCAGCCGCCATTGAAAGCGATTTCTGTCCACCCCCCGAAATCGCCACCTGCGCCGCGCAGGGTCCAGTCCACCGTGGATTGACTGCCATTTCGTCTCACCTGCCAGCCCCAAGCATTCTCACCGTGCTTTGCCGCAAACACGGGAGACCAGCTTGGCGCACCAGCCGCCGTGGATTTAACCCAAGTCGAAACGGTGATGGTTTTTGCCCAGGGAGAATGGGTCAGCTGGACTGTTGACTCCCACGCTATTGATCAGAGCGTAGTAATCGCCGCCGCGCAGGTCCAGCGATTTGCCGCCGTTGATTTGCGCTGGCACATCATTGGTGTAGCCCCCGCCGCCGAGCAGGGCACCGTGTCGGCCCAGCCCGGAGGAGTCGCTGATCGAGCTGTCGTCAAAACTCCAGTAGCCGATCGGGTAGAGCCGCTCCAGCACATTGGTGGGCGAGCCGCCCTCTGCCAGAAACTTGATCTGGCTCTCGCTCAGAGCGTCGCTGTAGATGGAGATATCATCGAGCTTGACCTTGGAGTATTGCTCAATACTACCCTGCGAGTCTCGCTCGCGCGCTCCGAAGACCACGCGCTCCGCCGCACCCGCGATTGAACCGGTCGCGCGGTTGACGCGATCCAGCACACCGTCAACATAGATGCGTTGACGATAGCCGTTGTAGCTGACCGCGATATGGTGCCAATTGCCGTCTGACGCACTTGCGGTTTGTCCGCTGAGGTCACCAGTGGTGGTGCCGCGCAGTGTCAGCCACACCTGCGTTTGCGTCTGGTACCGCCGCACCTGCCAGCCTTTGGCGTTCTCTCCCAGCTTGCAGACAAACGGAGACCAATCAGCAGCCGGCCAGCCCTTGGCCCAAAACGAGACAGTCATGCTCTGATTAAAGTTAAACGGGTCTTCGGTCGCGCCATAGTCCACGCTGTCGATAATAACATAGTGGTTGCCGGCGGTCAGGTCGATCGATTTGCCGCCGCCCAGCTTGCCCGGCACATCAGCGGAGTAACTGCCTCCATGCATGGTGCCATAGTATCCATTGCCGGATTGGTCCAGGCAATTGTCAGCATCGAAGTTCCAGTATCCAACCAACTCCGTGTGCGCCGTAACAGCGCATAAACAGGCCGCAGCCATGATTTGAATTCTTTTCATAACGCTCTCCTTAATGTAACTTAGTTATAAAACTGCACCACACTTTAATGGTGAAAATTTAAAAAAAGTTTAGTCTGTTAACGGCAGCATGTCAAGCGAAATATTGTGAATTTTGTGAAATTCTCATTGAGCAAGGAGGTTAGTCGCTACGCGGCTGGCCATAATGCGCGACCTGCTCATTCGCGTGTCGCCCGCAGTTATCCGCATCGCGAACGACTTATTTGTCTTACACCTTGTCAAGCCAGACTAAGTGTGTGGTCAGGGTTGCGTTGCAAAGATTATGAACTCTGCAGTTCACCCTCGGATTTTCAGCAATATTGATTGACGCACCCTGTCAGTTTGATAAAATCCCACCCCTTAAAAGGTATCCCAGCGGATTTATTATACGAGGGTAATATGGCGAAAAAAAATGTGAAAGAAAATACGGCGACAAAGGCGACAAAAGCTGCGTCAAAAAGCGCGGACCAGAAGTATGTGTACTCTTTTGGCGGCGACAACTCTGAAGGCAATGTGACGATGAAATCACTGTTGGGCGGCAAAGGCGCTAACCTGGCCGACATGGCTGGGCTGGGTCTGCCGGTTCCTCCGGGCTTCACAATAACAACCGCGGCCTGCGCCAAGTACTATGAGGTCGGTGAGCAAGCGCTGCACGCGCTGGTCGAGGCTGAGATCATCGGTGCGCTGCGTAAACTCGAAAAGGTCACTGGCAAGAGCTTTGGCAAGGGGCCTAACCCGCTGCTGGTCTCAGTGCGCTCCGGGGCGGCTGCTTCCATGCCCGGCATGATGGATACAGTGCTCAATTTGGGGTTGAACAATGAGACCGTGGCAGCCATGATCAAGCGCACTGACAACCCGCGTTTTGTCTGGGACTCCTACCGCCGCTTTATTCAGATGTTCGGCAACGTGGTCATGGGTGTTGAGCATCATCTGTTTGAGCATGAGCTGGGAGCAGTGAAGCAAGCCAAGGGGTGTCAGCTGGACACTGACCTGACGGCTGAAGATTTACAGGAGGTGGTTGCCGCATACACTGCGATGATCAAGCGCGAGACCGATCAGATATTTCCTTCCAACGCCATGGAGCAGTTGAAACAGGGCATCAATGCGGTCTTCAGTTCATGGAATAATACCCGTGCGATAAAGTATCGCCAGATGAACGATATTCGCGGCTTGCTGGGCACAGCGGTGAATGTGCAGACCATGGTCTTTGGCAACTCGGGTCTGAACTCCGCAACCGGTGTTGCCTTTACCCGCGATCCTTCCACAGGCAGCCACAAATATTTCTATGGCGAATACTTGATCAATGCGCAGGGGGAGGATGTTGTGGCAGGCATCCGCACACCGCAGCAGATCACGGTCAAGGGCTCCCGCGCGTGGGCCAAGTCGCACAATGTCTCTGAGGCGGAGCGCAAAGCCAGGTTCCCCTCGCTGCAAGAGGTGATGCCTGAGATATTTAATGAGCTGGACGCAATTCGCGTCAAGCTGGAGCACCACTATACCGATATGCAGGATATCGAGTTCACGGTTGAGGATGGAACGCTCTACATGTTGCAAACCCGTAACGGCAAACGCACGGCGGCAGCGGCGGTCAAGATTGCGACGGATCTGATCAAAGAGGGGCTTATCACCGAGAAAAGCGCGGTGATGCGCGTCAAACCCTCGCAACTGGACCAGCTCCTGCATCCAGTCTTTGTGAAGAGTGCTGAGGAGAAAGCTAAGAAGCTGACACTGGGCCTGCCCGCCTCGCCGGGCGCTGCCAAAGGGCAGTTGGTTTTCAACGCGGCTGAGGCTGAACGCTGGTATAAGCAGGGCAAATCTGTGATTCTCTGCCGGATAGAGACCAGCCCCGAGGATATTGGCGGCATGAACGTGGCCGCCGGTATTCTGACCGCCCGCGGCGGCATGACCTCGCACGCCGCCGTGGTGGCGCGCGGTATGGGGAAGTGCTGTGTCTCCGGCTGCGGCGAATTGGAGATTGATTATGATAGCAAGAGCGTGAAGATCAATAAAACGACGCTGCAAGAGGGCGATTGGATCTCGCTGAACGGCTCGACCGGAGCGGTTTACAATGGGGCCCTTGAGGTCGAAGATCCTAAGCTGACCGGCCCCTTCGCAATAATCATGAAGCTGGCCGATAAATATCGTACGCTCGGTGTGCGCACCAATGCCGATACCCCGGCCGAGAGTGCCAAGGCCGTGCAGTTCGGCGCCGAGGGCATCGGCCTCTGCCGCACAGAGCATATGTTCTTTGAGGGCAAGCGGATTCAGAGCTTCCGCCGTCTGGTGCTGGTTGCCGAGCATGTGAAGCATCTGCAGGAGTTGATTGTAGAGGCAGAGGACGCTGCGGAGCGTAAGCAGCTGGAACAGTTGCTGGCCGCGCCGTTGAAGCAGTATAATCAGGCGCTGAAAGAGCTGCTGCCCCTGCAGCGCAAAGACTTTATCGCCATGTTTAAAGTGCTGAAGGGCCGCCCCTGCACTGTGCGCCTGCTGGATCCGCCGCTGCACGAGTTCCTGCCGCAGGATGCCAAAGGCCAGGCGGAGATGGCCGAAACAATGGGCGTAAGCCTGGCGGAGATCAAGAAGGTGGTGGCGCAACTGCATGAGTCCAACCCCATGCTGGGCCACCGCGGCTGCCGCCTGGGCATCAGCTACCCTGAGGTCACGCAGATGCAGGTGCGGGCGATCTGCGAGGCTGCTGTGGCAGTCAAGGGCTCTAAAACCGAGATCATGGTGCCGCTGGTGGGCCATGTCAAGGAGCTGGCCTCCCAAAAGGAGATCATCTGCGCGGTGATTGAGGATGTTCAAAAGAAAAAGGGCGTCAAACTTGATATCAGCATCGGCACAATGATTGAGGTGCCGCGCGCTGCGGTGACCGCCGACCAGATAGCTGAGGTCGCTGATTTCTTCTCGTTTGGAACCAATGATATGACGCAGATGGCCTGCGGCTTCTCGCGCGATGATGCCGGCAAGTTCCTGGTTGATTATGTCAAGCGCGGCTTTTACGAGTATGATCCCTTCCAAGTTCTCGACCAGGAGGGGGTTGGCCGTTTGATTAAGATTGCGGTTGAGTATGGGCGCAGCGTGAAGAAAGATCTCAAGATCGGTATTTGCGGTGAGCATGGCGGTGACCCGCAGACCGTGGCATTCTGCCATGACGCCGGGTTCGACTATGTGAGCTGTTCGCCGTACCGGGTGCCGATCGCGCGTCTGGCAGCTGCCCAGGCCGCGCTGACGGGCTAGTGCAAGGATGTGATCCATCCGAAAAAAATCAAGTTATGGCAAGGTGTTAGGGGCCGGGCAGGAAAATTATGCAGTACACAGATCGTCTTTTTCGTCCGCCTGCGGAGGCGAGGAGCCTGATTTTTCAGGTGGCCTATGGCTGCCCGCACAACACCTGTCGTTTTTGCGCCATGTACAAGGGGGTGCTGTATAAACTCCGTCCGCAGGTCGAGGTGTTCGCGGAGTTCGCGCGGGCGGCCCAACGTTATCCGCAGACTCGGCGCGTTTTTCTGGCGGACGGCGATGTGATGGCGCTTTCGTTTGAGCGTCTGCGCAGCATGCTGGAGGAACTCAACCGGCTCTTCCCGCGCCTGGCGCGGGTTAATCTCTACGCCAACGGACGCTCTATTTTATCTAAAAGCGATTTGGAGTTGTCCGCTCTGCGGCGGCTCAAGCTGAGTACGCTCTATCTGGGGCTGGAGAGCGGCGATGAGGAGTTGCTGCTCAAGGTCGACAAAGGGGAGAGCGCAGCGGGGATGTGTTTGGCGGTTCAGCGTGCGCAGAGAGCCGGCTTCAAGTGCTCGGTCATGATCCTGCTGGGGATCGGGGGGTGTGAGGGCTCCGCGTGCCATGCCGACGCCACCGCCGCGCTGCTTAACCGTATGCAGCCGCGCCTGCTCTCCGCCCTGCGTTTTATTGATGTACCCGGTACAGATATGTACCCGGGCTATCAAACGCTCTCCGAGTTTGGAGCTGTCAGCGAACTGATCCGCATATTGCAAGGGCTTGAGCTGGAGAAGAGCGTCTTTCGCGCCAACCACAGCTCCAACCCTGTGCCGCTGGAAGGGCGTTTTCCCAGGGAGCGCGACGCGCTGATCGCTCTTTTGCTAGAGCTTCTGCCTCGTCTGGATCAGCACGGCCCCGGTCGCCTGCCTATGTCGCTGTAGGTAAAAATAGTATCAGGAGGGGGCAGAGAGTGAAAAAAAGAACCATGGTTGTCAGCGCAGCGGTTTTACTGAGCGCGGTTGTTCACGGAGCCGACGCTGTTGTTCAGGCAAAAGACCCACTGCCAGGGTTGAGTGTTGTTAACAGGACGCTCACACTCAAGGGTCAACAATACTGCGGTATGGGGGTGAATTACTTCAGCCTCTTTTATCGGAGCCTTAAAAAGAGGGATGACCTCTCTTACGTTGAGGGGCTTGAGGCGCTCGCAGAGGCGGGAATACCCTTTGTGCGTTTTATGGCCTGTGGTTTCTGGCCCGTGGACTGGGAGCTTTATCTTAACGATAAGGAGGGCTATTTCAGTCAGCTGGATGCCGTTGTAAGTTGTGCGGAGAGGAATCAGATCGGTTTAATACCCTCGCTTTTCTGGAATATGGCAACAGTTCCGGATATTGTGGGTGAACCGATGGATCAACTGGGAGATCCGGGGAGTAAAACCATTGCATTTATCCGGCAGTACACCAGTGAAATTGTTCAGCGTTACAAAGATTCGCCTGCAATCTGGGGTTGGGAGTTTGGCAATGAGTACAACCTGCATGTTGACTTACCCAACGCCTCCTCACACCGCCCGCCAATTTGGCGGAACCTGAAAACCGCATCAACACGCTCTGAACGGGATGAGGTAAGTGCGGAGATGATGTTGACCGCCTACGGCGAATTTGCAACGACCGTCCACCAATATGATAAGCATCGAGTTTTAATAACAGGCAACTCCATCCCTCGTCCGTCGGCATGGCACAATTCAAAAGAAAAAAGCTGGAAGGTCGATTCACGGGAGGAGTTTGCAGCGGTTCTGCAGCGCGACAACCCGGACCCGTTTAGTATGCTTTGCGTGCATGTGTATCCGCGGGAAAACAACCAATATTCCGGAGGATTTGGCAACCTGGCTGATCTGGTTGCAGGGCTGCAAGCCATCTCTGTGAAAGCAGAGAAACCTCTGTTCATTGGTGAGTTTGGCGCTACGCGGGAACTGGGTGCCAGTCAAGAACGTAAGCTGTTCTCTGAGATTGTTGCGGCGTTAGAGACAAACAGGGTTGCGCTTTCCGCCCTATGGGTTTTTGATCACGCCGGCCAGAACCAGGATTGGAATATAACCTTTGATAATCAGCGGGCCTATATGCTGAAAGAGATCTCAGAGGCAAACCAGCGGATGAAATTTCAGCCAAAGTAGCGTGACATCGATATTTGCCAGATCACTGGACACAGGGGTTCAAAACAGTTGAGTAGGATACATTGCGGCTTTAAGTGTATGGCCGCAAAAGGGCACAAAAGGCTCATAAATAATTGCTCTCTGAAACTTTGCGTATTCTGCGCTTTTTTGCGGCCAAACTCCGCAAAGCAATAAACGGCTGTTTAAATAGCTGCAAGATTTTCCAGGGGTTTTATAGGGACAGGCCCTGGTTTTCCCATTTTTCACCTCAATGGTTTTTACCTTAAAACTATCACGCTGCAACAGATTTTTCTACCCCTCTATTTTTCTACCCCAAAACCAAAGAGCACGCTTCCGGCTTCAGGCTTCGTAATAGCTATGCCCGAACAAGTCGAGCTTCGCTTTTACGCCGTGACAGGGAAGCGTGCACAACAAACGGCTGCCACGCAAGGTTTGTTGTTCAGCCTTTCTTGTCGCGCCGTAGCCTTGGCGAAGGAGGAAGGCTGCTCCAGGGCGGGTTATTGAAGTGGGCAAGGGGTCAGCCCTAATGAAGTGGGCAAGGGGTCAGCCCTTGAATTAGTTGTTTGGCTTGCGTTGTCAGCGAACCTCTGCTTTAATTTCTCCGTGGCTAGACATGTCAGATTGGAATATCCCTGCAGGATGTTGGGTGATGCACTATCAGCAAACAGATTAGGCGCAGCCGAAATCTGATTAAAGAAAACAGAGAACTGAGCTCTCAGGTAGAGCAGTGCAAAAAGCTTTTAGAGGAGATGAGTGTAATAGGCAGTTACTAAACGACTAATTCAAGGGCTGACCCCAGTGCTAGCTTGAAAAGAGCGGCGGCGAGGGGGTCAGCCCCTGAATTAGTCGTTTAGTCTTTTTTAGCGAATAAGAATCGTATCAATGTATTGGATATTTGGCTGGTAATTCTAAAACAGAGGCAAACAATGAACTCCAAGAAGAT
>JAQUCE010000016.1 GCA_028686345.1 Kiritimatiellia bacterium | reverse complement strand
CAGCCAAATTAGGGCTGATATGCGATTGAATCAGCAAGGTTTGCACGGTTATTGATTTTTTACCCGCAACTCGATGTCCGCATTCGCCATTTGCAATTTTTTTTCAGCTACAGCGAAAAATCCTCAGTTGTTTGAACTTCTTGTTTTTTGCGACAGGAGTTGAGAGAATGGCGATTAAGGAGGAAAGTATGATGTTCAGGATAGATGATAAGTTGCGGGTTGCCGCTGCAATCTGCGCGGTTGGATTGGCCGTTCGTGGCGCGGATAAAAAGATGATCGGCCACAGCTGGGATCTGCTGGCAGTGCGGCCTGCGGATGTTGCGCGTAACCTCGATGCCTGGGAAGGGGTGCCGCTGGATGGGATTTCGCTGACGCTGAACAAAAAGTTGCCGGATGGCCGGAGCGTTGGATTCGGCTCGATCATGAACGACCCGCAGTGGGAGAAGGGGTGGTTTACGGAGGATGTGAAGACAATTCAGCAATGCGCTTCGCGCAATCTCAAGCACAATTTTCTGACCAGCTTTTGGGCGCCCCGAAAACGGCTGGCCTGGAACGACGATGCCGCGTGGGCCGAGTTTGCCCATAATATCGGCGTGCTGGCGTGGCTGGCCAAGGCTGGCCAAGCCAAGGGGATTTTAATTGATCCAGAGGATTACCCTGAAACCCGCCAGTATTTTTTGGCTGCCAGCGATGAGCCTTACGCGCAGACAGCTGCGCTGGCGCGCCGCCGCGGCGCGCAGCTTATGACAAGCATGGCCGCTGAATATCCTGAGATCACACTGCTGTCGTTCTGGATGTTGAGCTTGCACCCCAGCTATCTCGCGGACGATGATCCGCCGGCGGCGGCCGCTGAGAGAGGGGACCTTTGGCCCGCCTTTATCAATGGCATGCTGGATGCGCTGCCGCCGGAGGCGCGGATGATTGACGGGGATGAACACGCCTATCGGTACAAGGCCGCCACAAAGGATTTTTATCTGGCAAGTTGGCGGACGCAGAATAAGGCGTTGAAATTGGTTGATACTGCTAACCGTATGAAGTACCAGACCCAGGTGCTGGCAGGCTTTGGGCTCTATCTTGATATGTATACCAATCCGAGCAATTCACCGTGGTACTTTGGTGAGCAAGACGGCTCGCGTTTGAATCACCTGCGCAGCAATTTCGCCCAGGCCTTGGATGCAGCGCAGGAATACATCTGGGTTTATGGCGAACAGATGGATTGGATCAAATGGATGGGAACCAGCCGTGAGAAAAATCCGACCTGGGAGGAGCGCTTGCCTGGCTTTCTCAGCACGCTTGAGCGTCTGCGTGACCCGCGGCGCTGGGCAGTGCAGATGGTTGCAAAACAACGCCAGGGGGGAGGGTTGACAAACTGCATTGTCAACGGCGGCTGCGTACTGGAAAAAGGTGAATTCGCTGAGCCGTTCCGCAAGGGCGTGCTGCCTGCCGGCTGGTGGAGCTGGCAGGAAGAGAAGAAACGTCCTGGCGTATTTGGAACAGAGACGCAGAAGGGGCGTGGAGATAAGTTCTCGCTGTGCGCGGTTGGCGTGGAACAGGGGTGTTTCGGCACCTCGTATCATACATCGCCAGGCAAAGAGTTTGTGGTGGAGGCTTATGCGCAGGGTATTGCACCATCGCTCACGATCGGCTGGAAGCGCGCAGGAGCCTGGGACTGGTCGCTGGGGGGGGCCGCATTCCGCTTCGCAACACCCGGGAGTGACGGCTGGCGGCACGCCTTCGGGTTGGTACAGGTACCGGAGGGCGCGGATGAGTTAGTGGTGATGCTGGGCACCCGGCAGGCTGAGGGCGAACGCACCTTGTTCGATGATGTGGGGTTGTACTCAGTAACAAACTAAAGCAGCTGGCCGGGCAACCAAAAGAGTTTGTGTAATATGCGGACGCTCGTCGTCCCGGCTGAAAAGTTAGTTGTTAAGCACCCGCTGCTTTAGAAACAAACGCTGCGCGTTTGGGGGAACAAAGAGAACTTCTCAATAACCGGCCGGAAGGCTGCTCCAAAGCGGGTTATTGAGAAAGGATTGAGATTAAGACTAAGATCAAGATGGGCCCGCCGACAACATGTTTTTAAGGAGCAACATTTGTCTTGCCCTTTGGTAAGGGCCTAAACCAGCGGAGCCGGAACCAAACTGAGCCTATGTGATATGCGAAATTATTTCTCTCTCATTGAACAATTGTGTGATATGCCCCGCTGGTTTAGTCAACAACGCTATGCGTTGCATAGAAAAGATGGAAGTTCTTTCTTTGCGCCTTTTTGCGGCTATTCCTTTTTTCCTTTGCTTCGCTATGTTTAGCCGCAAAAAAACGCAAAAGTCGCAAAATCTTTCGCAAACATGATAGGATTTAAGAAAAGAGGTACTAATGCAGCTGGTCGGGCAACCAAAAGAGTTTGTGCTCAGCGATGCCGACGGGGACGGCGGCGCTCCCAGGGCCGTTTGTCTGGCAAATTGCTTCATAGAAGCAATCCTACACCTCCCCTGACCCCTGACCCCTGACCAGTTACCCTTTCAGCAGATCTTTAATCACCTCGCCGGCCATGATCAGCCCGGCAACCGGTGGTACAAAGGAGATGCTGCCAGGTGTGCGGCTGCGTTGCATTGGCTCCTCCTGTGAATAGACAACTTTGAGTGCTGTGACTCCGCGTTTTTTGAGTTGCTTGCGCATTACTTTGCAGAGGGGACAGATGGAGGTTGCATAGATATCCGTTACTTGGAATTGAAGCGGATCCAGTTTATTGCCAGCGCCCATGCAGCTGATCAACCGGGTTTTAAGATTTTGGCATTGAACAGCCAGCTCAACCTTTGCGGCCACTGTGTCAACCGCGTCGATCACATAGCTGTAAGCCGCAAGATTAAATTGAGCGCTGTTTTCCGGCAGGTAGAAAATCTGTTGTTTTTCCACGCGCGCCTGCGGGTTGATGTCTTGTATGCGTTCGGCTGTCACATCTACTTTGGAGCGGCCCAGTGTGCTGTGCAGTGCTGTCAGTTGGCGGTTGATATTGCTGACCTCAATCAGGTCGCTGTCGACCAGGGTCAGACTGCCGATCCCAGCGCGTGCAAGGGCCTCGGCGCAGAAGCCGCCGACACCTCCGAGCCCGAAGATAATCACGCTGCTGTTTTCGAGTTTGTGCAGGGCATCAGCTCCGACAAGGTCAACGGTGCGGGTGAACATCAGCTGGCTCAAGGTGCTGGCGTCTCTTTCTCGTCCTCTTTTTCAAGACGTTCCGCCTCCTCTTTTTGGAGGCGCTCCTCCTCGAGCACCAGCTCCCGCTCCAGCGCGGTCTCTTCGGCAATGGCGGCCTGCTTCTCAATTTCCTTGCTCGCCACCTCGCGGGCCAGCTTCTCAAGCTGTTGGCGCTGAGCGCTCTGGGCCTGTTCCAACGCTTTTGCCTGTTCGATTTTACGCTCCCGCAGACGCTCCATGTAGGAGCGGTTGTCGCTCTCGCTGTCACTGCCCGAGGCTTGCTGCGCCGCCACCTGTGCTGCCTGCGCGGCGCGCAGTTTATCGCGGATTGAAGTTGCTGAGACGGATGAACCTGAGCTGCCCTCAGGAGGGCGGGGGGGGGATGTGGCAGCGCCCGCCCGCACTGGCGGTGAAGGCGTTATTTGAGCTGTCAGGGCTGGATTAACGGGCAGATTTTTTGCAGGGGCAGCGGGGGCGGGCGGATTGTCTATCATACCTTTACCAAGCTGGAGCGAGATGCTAACGCCGTCTTTCTCTATTTCCGCTGTCTCCGCGTCGTAGTCGGCACTATTCACCTTCCAGCCCCCGGCTTCGGAGCCAACCAGCAGGTAGTAGCTCACGGGCGGTTTGGCTGAGAGATCGGTGAAGCCGATTGCGGTTGCGCCCTGCGGCGTGATGTTAACCGCCGACATATTGACGCGGCTCGCCAATTTCTGCTGCTCCGCTTTGAGCAGTAACGCCTGTTTGGCGGCGTTTGGGTCAACGGTCTCTCCGAATTTCTCCGGTAGCTTTCCAAAAGGCATGCGCTCCAGAATTGGCGCGTAGCGAGCGAACGGCGGCGGTGTGTGGCTCTCGCTCCGGAGGGGAATTCCAGCTGCCGCGGTTAAGGCCAACAAGCATGTTGTTGCCATTCGGAGTATGTGTTTCTTAAACATAGTATAAATATATCATATTGCGCAGCTCTCCGCCTTCAAAATTTTGCTCTTCTTTTATTGATTTTTTTGCGATAATATAAAGACGCATTAAGGAAAAGACAACTGACCTGAAGCAGCTTTTCGTAGCAACCGAACAAAAAAGGAGTTTTTATGATCAATATCAATTTTCACGGAGCCGCACAAACCACCACCGGTTCAATGCATCTGATTGAAGCCAACGGGTTGCGCATCCTGCTGGACTGCGGATTATACCAAGGCCGACGCAAAGAGGCTTTTCATAAAAACAGGGATATGGCGATTGATCCGCGCACGATTGACGCGGTGATCCTTTCGCACGCGCACATTGACCACTGCGGCAACCTGCCGACTTTGGCGCGCAATGGGTTTAAGGGTAAGGTTTACAGCACGCCAGCCACGCGCGACTTATGTGAGATCTTGTTACGTGATTCGGCCTATCTTCAAAACCGCGATCTTGAGTATGTAAACAAAAAGCGGGCACAGCTGGGCAAAAACCTCTTTGACCCGCTCTACGAGGAGCAGGATGTGCTCCGCATTATGAAGCAATTTCAGCCTGAGCCGCTCAAACGACAGGTTAACCTTGGGGATGGTGTCTCTTTTGTGTTTCATACAGCGGGTCATATTCTCGGTTCCGCGCTAACTCAACTGGATGTCAAAGAGTCTGGTTCAAGGAGTCGCCGCCTCTTGTTCTCCGGTGATTTGGGCCAGCCGGATCAGCCCATCCTTAAAAACTACGATATGCCGCAAGGGGCGGATATCCTTTTGATTGAGAGCACTTACGCTGACAGGTATCACCCCTCGCATGAAGATGTCAAAGGGCGCTTAAAAGGGTTTATTGAAGATATCCACCAGCAGCGCTCACGGCTGATCATACCTGCGTTCAGTGTGGGGCGCACCCAGCAGATCCTCTACTACTTTAACCGGCTGCATGATGAGGGACGTATGCCGCGCACGCCGGTTTATGTTGACAGCCCTTTGTCGCTCAACGCAACAAAGATCTACGCCAAACACCGTGCGTGCTACGATGATGAGGCCTCCGATATCCTGCGGCAGGGCCAGGATCCCATGAAATTCCCTGATCTGCGGTTTTTGAAAACAGCTGATGAGTCGCGTGCCTTGAATGAGATCGAGGGCCCGCTGGTGATCATCTCCGCCTCTGGAATGTGCGAAGGCGGGCGGGTTGTGCATCATCTTAAACATGCTGTTGGCAATCCCCGCAACATCATTTTGATTGTGGGATATCAGGCGGAGCACACTCTGGGACGTAGGATTGTGAACAGGGTCAACCCACTCAAAATCTTCGGCGAAGAGTATCCCTTGAATGCGCGCGTGCACACGATTAACGCCCTTTCAGCGCATGCCGACCGCACCGCCCTGATGCGCTGGTTTGACGGTGTCAAAGACAACCTCTCGCATGTGTTCGCTGTTCACGGCGATCTTGATAAGGTGACCGCCATGCAAACGCTGGTACGACAACACGGAGTTCAGAGAGTAGACGCGCCCGCACCAGGTGATTGCTTTGAGAATGTTTAACAGCGTTTGTTGCACAAATGGTGTTGACAAAAAAGCGGCTGTGAAGCACAATTTATAATTGTATTTTTTATAAATAATCAGGGAGTTTTAATGTTAAATTTACTGTTTGAAACAACGAATTTTCCGATGGTGTCGTTGCTGGGCGGCTTTTTCGGCGCCAATCTGATGGGTAAAGCGATTGTGCTGATCCAGTTGGGCAGCTCCATTGTTGCCGCGGCGGTGATTATCGGTAAAACCAAGGAGCTGAACGGCATCACGCGCCACAGCCGCCGTTTCATGCGCGAATTTCTGGCAGGCCCGGATGTGCTGGACTGCTATCTCCGGCGGCAACAGGTGGCGAAAAGCACGCTGGGGCTGATCTATCAGAGCACCTGTGAACGTATGGTCAAGCTGCTGGATCCAGAGTCGCGGCGCTATGTGATCGGGCGGCAAAAATCCGCCGAGAGCGCCGCACTTTCCGGGCGTGAGATTGAGCTGGTGCGCGGCACCTGTGAGCATAATCTGCACGAACAGGAGATTCGAATCGAGTTTGGCATGGGGTTGTTGGCCACCATTGTGACCGCCTCGCCCATGTTGGGGCTGCTAGGCACGGTCTGGGGGGTGATGGACGCTTTTTCGACTATGGGAACAAAGGGGACATTACTGCTCTCCGAGATCGCGCCTGCCATATCATCAGCGCTGGTGACAACTGTGGTGGGGTTGCTGGTGGCCATTCCCTGCGCCATTTTTTACAACAATCTGGCTGGCAAGGTGCGGCAGTTGACCAACGACATGGAGGGCTTTGCCGATGAGCTGATGGGGCGTATTGCCTGTGAATTTCAGGGAAGGGAGCTGTAATGGCAGTACGTCTGCGTCGAAAAAAAGTCTCCAAGCAGATCAACGAGATCAACATGACCCCGCTGATTGACCTGACCTTTATCCTGCTGATCACCTTTATTATCACAATGCCGGCCATGGAGCAGGGGATCTCGATTAAATTGCCGCAGGGCAGCACTGATATTCTGCCGGAGACAAAATCCAATGTGGTCACTGTGGATGCTCTGGGTGAAGTTTACCTGAACAACCGGCCCATCACCATGGATGATTTGGACACAACCCTGGGCAATATGGCCGCTGAGAGTCCTGACCTGGCAGTCTTGGTGCGCGGGGATGAGCGGTTGGAATATGGGCAGATCATCCGGGTCATGAAAATCTTGTACAAGCATAAGATCACGCGCATGGCCCTGGTGACGCTGGCGGACTAACAGGGTTTACTTGACAAATTATCTCTCACAGAGTCGCAGAGAACACAGAGAGCAAAAATATATCACTCTGAGAACCCTGTGCCTCTGTGAGAGATAAAAAAACGTGCATAAAAAACAAGAGAATAAATGATAGCAGTACAATGAACTCGCCGGTAAATAAAAACTCTTTAAAATGGTCGATGATCTTCCATGGGCTCTTGCTCCTGGTGGTGATCGGCTTTGCGGTGCGTGACCGGTTTACCCGGAAAGAGCAGCCTCAGCCGGTAGAGTTCACGGTGGTGCTGCCGCAGGAGCTGCCCGAGCCGGTTCAGGAGACCCCGAAGGTCAAGCGGGAGGTCAAACCTGTGGTTGAGCCTGAGCCGAAGATGCCGGATAGCCTGCCGCAGGTCAAAGACGCGGTAGTTCAAAAAAAGCTACCCGAGAAAAAACCTGAGCCAAAGCCTGTCAAGAAGCCTGAGCCAAAGCCACCTGAAAAAAAACCTGAGCCAAAGCCGCCTGAAAAAAAACCCTTTGAGAAAGGGAAACGGGTCGCCCCGAAACCTGTCACAAAACAGCCTGATTTTTCCAAGCTCAAGCCAGCTGTACTCTCTGACGCCAAGCCTCTTTCCCGCGATCAAATCAAGAGCGCCCTGCTTGCAGGTGCTAAGCCCGGCATCAAAAACACATTGCCTGAGAGCGAGATGTCGCGCTGCATCTCACTTGTGCAGCGGGCCATGTACGAATCCTGGGATCAGCCTGGACGAGCTGAGGCTGGCCCGGTGCCCGCGCTGCTGGATATCCGTTTTGATAAAGGGGGCAGGATTGTCAGTTACCGCATCCGCCAGTCATCAGGCAACGCTTATTTTGATCAGAGCGTGCTCAAGGCAGCCGCCAATGTGCGGCAGGTGCGCGGCCTTTCCTTGGATTTCTTGAATCAATATGAGACCTTAACAATTGAATTCCGGGTTGAATAGCGTGCAAGCATCTTGCTTGCTGAAAATATTATCAGAGATCGGTTTGCGATAGCGACGGCGACGATGCTGGTGGATGAGCCCCCGCATGATCCCAATCGTCCACCAACATCGTTGGGCAGCATCGTCGGACGATGCCGCTCTAAGAGCAATCGTTTGTTGTTCACGCTTGCCTGTCACAGCGTAAAAGCGAAGCCCGACTTGTTCGGGCGCAGTTCTTGGGAAGCCTGAAGCCGGAAGCGTGCCCTTTGTTCTCCAGCCGGTTTTTGAGCTTTTCAAGCTTTGGGCAGTTACCTTTGTTTTTTTTAATCAGGCTGTTGACAATTGAACTATAAAAAGGTTATATTGATGTTCTCTATGAAAGAAAAGGCAACAACTATGATTTATACCAGAAACCTCCTCGTAGCTGTATACGGGCGGGTTGCGCCCGTTATAACACTCAATTGAGCGGGTTTTGTTGTTGTATTTTTAGAGTTATAGTAATTTGAAAAGGAGCCCGCCGTTTTAAAGAATGGCGGGCTTTTGAATTTTCAAATGAGAGAGCGAGGAAAAAATGAAAAAAGAGATAGACGAAAAATGCGAGAAAGAGCATCCCTTCCGAAGTGGTGCGCAGTGCGTGATCGACGGCCTGGTGAAAGAGGGTTGTGAAGTGCTTTTTGGTTATCCAGGCGGCGCTGTTTTGGATATTTTCAACTGCTTGTACGACGCGCCTTTTCACTTTGTTTTGTCGCGCCATGAGCAGGGCGCAGTGCATATGGCGGATGGCTTTGCCCGCGCTACAGGCAAGACCGGGTGTTGTCTGGTGACCTCCGGACCAGGCGCTACCAACACGGTGACAGGCTTGGCAACCGCCTACATGGATGGTGTGCCGCTGGTTTGCATCACAGGTCAGGTGCCTCTGTCCATGATTGGGAATGACGCCTTCCAGGAGGCCGATGTTGTGGGCATCACGCGCCCAGTCACAAAGCATAACTTTCTGGTTCGCAGTGTGGATGAACTCCCCAGTATCATTGCGCAGGCCTTTTATATTGCCTCAACAGGTAAGCCCGGTCCGGTGGTGGTTGACATTCCAAAGGATATTCAGCGCCAGATGACGCAACAACCGATTCCTGAAACGGTTCAGATGCGTGCCTACAAACCGCATATTGAATTTAAACAGGCTGATGTGCAGGCTTTGGCCGAGATGATTGGCGCTTCCGAACGCCCTGTTCTCTATGTGGGCGGCGGCGCAATTGCCGGTGAGGCCTCGGCCGAGCTGCTGCAACTAGCGCACCGGGCTGAGATACCGGTTTGCACCACCTTAATGGGAATGGGCGCCTTTCCTGAGAACGACTCCCTGTCATTGAGTATGCTGGGAATGCACGGCTCAGTCGCGGCTAACTATGCGGTTGATAAATGTGATTTGCTGATATCCGTCGGCGCCCGCTTTGACGACCGTGTTACAGGCAAGATCTCCGAGTTCGCTAAACATGCCAAGGTGGTGCACATTGATATTGACCAATCCGCGATTGGCAAGAGCGTGCGCTGTGATCTGGGTGTGGTGGGTTATATCAAACCCGTACTCACCGCCTTGCTGGCTATCTTGCCGGCCAAGTCGCATAAAGAGTGGGTGGACCGCACCCAGCGCTGGAAGGATCGCTTTCCTTTCACCTATCCCGCTTCCAAAGAGGTGATTATGCCGCAGTTTGTTATTGAGCAGATCTGTGAGGTCAGCAATGGCAAAGCCACCATTGTTACTGATGTTGGGCAGCATCAGATGTGGGCTGCGCAACACTTTTGCTACACCCGTCCGCGCAGCTTTCTCTCATCCGGTGGTCTGGGTACCATGGGCTTTGGGCTGCCGGCGGCGATTGGCGCCAAGTTCGCCTGCCCCGATGATCCGGTGGTTTGCGTGACCGGTGACGGCGGTGTGCAGATGAACTTCCAGGAGCTGGTGGTTGCGGTTGAGCACAAGAAGCCGGTTGTGACGGTGATTTTAAACAACGGCTACCTCGGCATGGTCCGTCAGTGGCAGGAGATGTTTTACGGCAACCGCTACTCCGGCGTTATGCTGGGGCAGAGCAACCGTGAGCGCTCGGAGCGTATTGACGAGGGCAAAGAGTTTCTGCCGAACTTTGTTCTGTTGGCAGAGGCCCATGGCGCCTGTGCTGTGCGCATCTTCAAACCTGAGGATGTGGCGCCGACCCTAAAGGCAGCCTTTGAAAGCAAGAAGAGCTGGGTGATCGAATGTATCGTTGAACCCGAGGCCTGCGTTTTCCCCATGATCCCGCCCGGACAGGCGGTGACCGCCATGATCAATCGAACTGTTTAGCTGATGAAAGAAGGGTAATATGAATAATATCATCAATTGTCTAGTGGAAAATGAGCCGGGCGTGCTGGCCCGCATTGTCAGCATGATCTCCGGACGCGGTTATAATATCGAGACCTTGAATGTCGCGCCAACCCAGGACCGCAAGGTCTCCAAGATGACGATGGTGGTGCCTGGAGATGCGCACATCATAGAGCAGGTCACCCATCAGCTCACCAAACTGGTCAATGTGATTGAGGTGGTCAACATGACCAACCAGCGCCACATGAACCGCGAGCTGATCCTGGTGCGGGTGGCATCTAAAAATCATGTCAACCGCAGTGAGATTGTGGATCTGGCAACGCTCTTCAACGCCAAGGTGATCGCAGTTCAGGAGGATTCGGTGACCGTGCAAATGGTGGGCAATCAGGATCATGTCAGTGACTTTCTGCACCTGTTTGAACCCTATCATATCATGGACATCTCCCGCTCGGGTGTGATTGCGGTGGGCCGTGAAGTGGCGGCTGCGAAACCTGTGAGTTGATCTGCGGCGGCGGCGGACCAGCCGCCGCCACCATGCCGTTTCACCTGCTAAATCGCATAACTCGCCTTTGGCAAACAAGCACCAAATGTCCGTAAATTCAGACCACTGGACATAGATGCGAAAAGGGTGCGCTCAGCCTGTTTTTAACTACGAATAACGCGAATGACACGAATGTTATTCAGCAGCGCACCATTCGCGCAAATTCGCGTTATTCGTAGTTAAAAAACTATCAATTTTCTGCAAGCAAGATGCTTGCACTACTCCATTATCACTTTCACAATAACGTTCCAATAATCCGCCCTGGAGCAGCCTTCCTCCTTCGCCAAGGCTACGGCGGACAAAGAAAGGCTGAACAACAAACCTTGTGTAGCCGCCGCTTGTTGCTAAAGCAGCGGGCTCTAAAGCACAAACTTTTTGTAAAGGTGAAAATCTTCCACACATCACACAAGCTCATTTAGTTACGATGGAAAGCTGCTTTAGTTTTTTTTTGCAAAAAGAGGGTTGAGTTTTGCACCAGCATGTTATATGATAGTTTCATTCTTATTGGAGGTGAAGAGTTATGGCTAAAAAAGACGCATTTGTTGAATCATCAAAAAAGCGCTTTAAAGTGGCTGAAGCCAGCGAGGTTCAACTCGGCATGGGCGGCACATTTAGGGCAACAGAGGTTGGTACGCTGAGTTCTAGCGATAAAGGCATTCCTTGATGGTATTTATTTTTTTTGATTAAGATCTCATGTTAAACTCAAGAATGACATGTTGTGTTGCTGGCATTGACTTTGAGTTTTGTAATCTAAAGGCAGAGGAGTTCAACCAGAGCTTTCTGCCTTTCATGCTTTCTGAAGCAGGTGGTGTGCTCAGCGGGGAGCGTTGCACTGTTCACGTTGTTGGTGCCAGTCAGGATCTATGTGGCGGAAGCAGCGATCGGGCGTGGTCGTTTGAAGATCATAACGGCTTTGCCACCTTGATTGGTGCCAACCCTGAGGGGGAGATCCTCTGGCGCATGACCGGTGCGCGGCCTTATGAAAAGATGACCTTTGAGTGGAATCCCGAGACTTATTTCAAGATGTATGCGAATGCGTACCACGGCCCTTATGGCATTATTGTCATTCTTGCGCTGGTAATGCGGCTTCTCTACTTAAAGGGGATTGTTTTTCACAGCGCGGCCGCTGTGGTGGATGGCTCCGGCATCATCTGCACTGGGCGTTCCGGCCAGGGCAAGAGTACGATTTCGACTCTCCTGCACGCTGCGGGCATTGATGTATTAACCGATGAACGCCCCATTATCCGGGTTGAAGAGGCGGGTTTGCGGGTTTATGGTTCACCTTGGCCCAGTTCAGGTGGATTTGTGATGAACAGTTCGGCTCCGTTAAAGAAGATCTATTTTATTGAACATGGTCTGAAGAATGAGCTCCTGCCTCTCACAAAGGGTGCTGCGCTCAAACGAATGTTGGATGTGGTGATGGTGCCCTGGATGAACGCCGCCTTTTTTGACCCGGTGATTGAGGTACTGGAAAAAATCGCGGTGGATATTCCCAGTTCCGTGCTGCGCTTCCTGCCTGATGCCAGCGTGGCTGAGTTTATTCGGCGGGATTTAGGGCAGTAGCGTACCGGATGTATGGGAGACAGGAGTAATAGGATTGACGGGAAGTATGTTTCTTGTGCCGGCCTTCCGTGTCCGGCGTAGCCGCGAAGCACGAAGACGGAAGGGTGTTTCAAAGCGGATGATTGCGAAGTATATCCTCCGCTATGCACGAAAAGGAAAATAAGTATGTCAGTTAGAGTTCGTTTTGCACCCAGCCCCACAGGCAATGTCCACATTGGCAACATCCGCGCGGCTATTTTCAACTGGCTCTTTGCCCGTCACTCGCAGGGAAAGTTCCTGCTGCGGGTTGAAGACACTGATCTGGAGCGTTCCACGCCGCAGGCTGTCAGGACCTTGCTTGACTGCATGAATTGGCTGGGACTTGACTACGATGAAGAGCCGGTCTATCAGAGTAGGAATCGGGAGCGCCATCTGGCGATCGCCGAGGATCTGCTGCGCCGCGGCTTGGCTTATCGTGAGAACAAGGGGGGGGGCGGCGAGTGCGTTATCTTCCGTATGCCGCATGAGGGTGTGTTGGGCTTTGAGGATCAGGTTAAGGGACAGATCTCAAAAAAAGCGGTTGACACCCAGGATTTTGTGATTGTGCGCTCGGATGGCTCGCCGGTCTTTCATTTGGCAAATGTGGTGGATGACATTGACATGGGGATCACCCATGTGATCCGCGGCGATGATCATGTTGAGAACACCTTCAAGCATATCGAGCTCTTCAAAGCAGTCGGCGCGCCTGTGCCGCACTTCGCTCATCTGCCGATGATTGTGAATCATCATGGTAAACCTTATTCCAAGCGTGATGGCGCTGCGTTTGTCGGGGAGTTCAAGGAGCAGGGCTATCTGCCTGAGACGCTTTTCAACTTCCTGTTGCTTTTGGGATGGGCGCCGGGCGATGACCGCGAAGTCCTGACCCGCGCTGAGATGATCGAGTTGTTCTCCCTGGAGCGCTGCAAATCCAGCGCCGCTCGTTTTGATATTAAAAAACTGGTCTGGATGAACGGGGAGTATATCCGTCAACAGCCGCGTGAGATCTATGCAGACTCCTTCAAAGCGCGGATCACTGGCGCAGGCCTCTCCATGGAAGGGGTTGACTTGGATGGGATTATGGAGCAGATGCAGGTGCGTACCAAGTTTTTCTCTGATATTCCTGATAACTGTGCTTATTTTTTCACCGAGGACTATCCTTACGATGCCAAGGCAGTAAAAAAACGGCTGATGAAAGAGGGGGTGGCTGAGCTGCTGGAGCAGATTGCCGCAGCGTATGAAGCCTTGGAGAATTTTGATCTGGAGACAACCCACGCTACACTGACGCGGCTTGCTGAGGCCAATGAGGCTGGTATGGGTGCGCTGGTTCATCCAGTGCGCGTGGCGGTCTCCGGACTTTCAGAGGGTCCGGGCCTCTTTGAGATGCTGGTCTTAATCGGGCAGGAGCGGGTCTGCCGGCGCTTGCGCTTGACTGCGCAGCGGCTGCGTGACAATGACTGGGCAGAGGGTTCTCAGTAGTTGGGGTTTGGGGGTCAGGGTTTAGGGTTTAGGGTTTAGGGTTTAGGGTTTAGGGTTCGGGGCTTGGAGATATAATCCGGAAGTCGCCAAGTTTATCTCGCTCACTTTTCAGTGTTGATTAAGATGTATGACATTGGCGCACAAGCGAACAGGCGAACGTTGTCGCTAGCTTTGTCTTGCACTTAGCCTAGCTTGACTAAGGTGTGAGATAAGGTGCGAAACAAGGAGGTCGCCCGCTATGCGGACAACTGCGGGTGGTTCGGTGCCTGTCCCTAAGCGGTGTACGAAACTGCGACCAAGTGATCGAGCTGAGTGCAAGCCGATACGAGAAGGATCGACAAAGTTTATGACTGATGAAAAATTTGTATGAGTACTGAAAAATATGGTTTTGCGGTGTTGGGAACTGGTCTGATCGCCAAGTTTCATGCGCGCGCAGTTCTGAGCACACCGGGCGCAAGTTTGGTGGCGGTTTGCAGCCGCTCACAGGAAAACGCTGATAATTTCGCGGCCAGCTTCGGGTGTACTGCCTACACATGTTTAGAGCAGATGCTGCAAGCACCGGGTGTGGATGTGTTGATGATCGCCACTCCCTCGGGCGCGCACCTGGAGCCGGCAATGGCCGCTGCCCGGGCAGGGGTGCACGTGCTGTGTGAAAAACCACTTGAGATTTCAGTTGCGCGCGCCGGGCAGATGATCGCCGCGCATCAAGCCGCAGGCACACAGTTGGGGTGCCTATTCCAACTGCGGCACATACCAGCGCTGCAGCCGGTGCGTCATGCAATTGCCAGCGGACGCTTTGGAACCATCACCCACGCTGCGGTTTATGTTCCCTGGTGGCGTGAGCCTGCTTACTACAAAGAATCCTGCTGGCACGGCACAAAAGCACTGGATGGCGGCGGTGCGCTGATGAATCAGGCGATTCACATGATTGATATCCTGTGCAGCTTGATGCCGCCGGTGAAATCAGTTGCAGCGGTTATCTCTTCCGCCGGGCATCCGTGGATCGAGGTCGAAGATGCGGCCTCAGCCTCTCTCCTCTTTGAGGGTGGAGCCATTGGCACGATTGTGGGAACCACCTCCTCCTGGCCAGGCCGGGCCCGGCGGCTTGAGATCACCGGTACTGACGGAACAGTGGTGTTGGAAGACGACCATTTGCTGATGTTTGAATTCAAGCAGAAGAGCGCGGAAGACGAACAGACGCGCGTTCTTTACTCACCCCGCGCCACTTTATCAGGCGCCGCGGCGCCCGGTGCCATGGATCATCTCAACCACGCAGCCTGCGTAGGTGAATTTATCAAGGCACTGGCTGAGGGCGAGCCGTATGCGGTTGACGGGGCGGAGGCCTGCCGCTCCATCGCGCTGATCGAGAGGATTTACCACTCTGCCGCCACGCGCTTGCCGCAATAAGATTGTGTAGATTACTTTTTTGTAATGTTGCTTATTTGTTGTTGCAAGTTGTAGGTTTATTTAGTAACCTTGTCTCGAACTTGTTAAAGAAAGGATTTAGTTTATGAAAAATGTTGCCTGTTTATCGCTAACCATGTTGTTAACGCTTGCTATTGCTCCGGTTATGGCTCAGGAGGAGGGTCAGGTTCCTTTGGCTGAGGCGAATCAGAGTTCGCGCTGGTATATAAGCCCCGGTGCGGGCATGATGTTTTTTCAGGGAGGGCAGCCGGTTGATGAAGGCTTTAATATGGTATTGCGGTTGGGTTACGATTTGACCGAGAGCTGGAGCGTAGAGGCCGGCTCTTCATGGGCGCCAAATATCACTGGCAGTGATGTCTCAGCTAAAAGTGTGAATGGGTTCTTCTTGGATGGCTTGTATCACTTTGATCGTTTCGAGCGGTTCGATCCCTATCTATCCGTTGGTATGGGAAATTACCGGGCAAAGAATAGAGTCTTCTGTGAGGGCGATAAGCACATTGTCTGGGGTCCGCGTGTTGGCGCCGGCTTCTTTTATCATCTGACTGACAGGTGGTCACTGCGTGCTGACGCCGGTTCTTTTATGTCGATCGACCCGCACTGCGCGATGATGTACGGCTTTGATCTGGGTGTTGCTTATCGCTTTGGCGGCGGCGGCAGTTCAGGAGGTAATATGGCCGGTGCCGCTGTGCTGGCGGATGTTGATAAAGATTCTGATGGTGATGGCTTGAGTGACGCTCTGGAAGCCAAACTAGGCACTGACCCCTTCAATAAAGATACTGATGGCGACGGCCTGACTGATGGCGAAGAGTATCTGATCTATAAGACTGATCCGCTCAATCCTGATACTGACTTTGACGGCCTGAGCGATGGCGAGGAGGTGCACAAGTACAAAACCGATCCACTGAATCGCGATACAGACGGCGGCGGTGTTTCCGACGGGCATGAGGTTCTGGTTGACAAAACCAACCCACTTGATCCCACCGATGACCTGATGCTTTTCGAATTGAATATCAATTTCGATTATGACACAACCATTATCAAGCCAGAGTATTTTAACGACCTGAATGAGATTGTACGCGTGCTCTCGATCAAGGGCGATGCAACCGCGCTGATTGAGGGGCATGCTGATCGTCGCGCACGTTCCAGTCAGAAGTATAATCAGGATCTCTCTGAGCGGCGTGCCCAGGCAGTGCTCTCCTATATTGCCGGCAAAGGTATTGGTTCAGGGCGCATGAATGCTGTTGGTTACGGCTTCAGTCGTCCCAAAGCTCAGCCAGATCTAGTGAACGGCAACCCTGAAAACCGGCGGGTTGAGATCTATATCCGCGGCGCAGGCACCAATGCGGACAAGGGTAAATATATCAAGTAAATTAATTAAGTTTTACAACAAGTAAAAGAGGAGCGCATTGAAACCATGGTTTCAATGCGCTCTTTTGGGTGTGTACGGTAGCTCCTGGCTTGAATTCGGAGGTGTTGTTGAGAATCCAGACCACTGGACTTGGCCCTTTACGCGCGCGCGTTGCGGTTAGTGCCCGCTATGAATGACAACAAACTTATCGCATGTGTACCCGCTGCGTTTTCCAGCCGTAATGCGCGATCACGGCAAAGCAGATCAACGGCAGGATGAAAGAGGCGCGCACACTGGCGAGTTCCATGAATCCGAGGTCAAACGGGGGCATGTCAATGATGGCGGCTTGCAGGGGCGGCATCAGGCAGCCGCCGCCAATGGCGAGGATCAAGCCGGCCGAGGCGAGCTTGGCATCATCTCCAAGTCCGTGCAAGGCAATGCCGTAGATGGTCGGGAACATCAGCGACATGCAGGCTGATACACCGATCAGGCAATACAGGCCGGTGTAGCCGCTGATAAAGATGGTGCCAGCGGTCAGGGTTAAGCCGCCGGCAGCTAAAACTCCCAGCAACGCACCTGGTTTTATATAGTGCAGGAGGAAGGTGCAGATGAAACGGCTGCTGACAAAGATGATCATGGCCAGTATGTTGCAGTTCTGAGCTGTGGATTTAGAGAGACCAAGCTCCTTTTCGGCATACTGTATGATAAAGGTCCAGCACATGATCTGTGCGCCCACGTAGAAGGTTTGCGCAACAACGCCTTCGATATAGCGTGAGTTACGTGAGAGCCGGCGCAGCGTGCCTTTGAAGTCGAGTTCAGCGCTGCCTTCATTCTCAACGCCAGCGGGGAGCTTCCATGCGAAAAGCGCGAAGATCAGAATCAGGAACCCGCCCATAATGGCGTAAGGGGTCACCACAATGGAAAGGTCCTTTTTTTGGATGGCTTTCAGTTGTTTGCCTGAGCCGGCGAAGTAGGTTTGCAGTGACTCGGTTGGCAGTGCCTGCATGGCTTGCGCTGCTTGGGTTAAAGAGGTGTTGAGTGCTGCCAGGTGCTTGGTTGCAACCATGGAGTGCTGCGCGTCATGGACAGGGTTTTCGTACATGGCCGGGAGTTGCGCATTGAGGGAGTTGGCAGAGGCGGCGGCGGCGCGTATGGTGTGCAGCAAAGAACTGAAGCCCGGTATTTCATTGAACAGCAGTCGCTCGTCTCCCAGCAGCATAGCTAGTTCAAGGCCGCCGGGGCCGTTGAAAATTGTGTCGCGCTGTTGTTCGGCAGGGGTTGGCTGGATCGGTTCGCGCATCTGCAGCACAACCGCCACGGCCTTCAGGGCAGCGGCAAATTTGTTTTCATGCGGTTGATTTTCAATCGCTGTTTGCAGGGCAAGGGCTTGCTCGGCCCTGGGGTCAACCAGCAGCGTGAGGTTGTGGCTCAAGGAGGCTGAGAGTTCACTGGCTTTCTTCAGCCATTTCTTGCTGGTGGTCCAGTTGGTTTCAGAGAAAATCGAGTTCAGCTTTTGCGTTGTTTCGAGTTGGGCCGCGACCACTTGAGTGGTGATTGGTTCGCCTGCTGCGGCGCTCTGCAGAAAACGGCGTCCGCTCTCGGTGGTGGTGTTAAGGCTCACTAAAATAATCATACTGGCCACAAACATACCGGAGATGGAGCCCATGGGGTTGAAAGCCTGCGCCAGGTTGAGGCGGCGGGTGGAGGTGGCTTCGTCGCCCATGGAGAGCACATAGGGGTTGGCGGTTGTTTCAAGGAACGAAAGTCCGCAGGTCATAATCAGATATGCGAGCAGAAAAGGGGCAAAGGTCATGGACCAGCCAGAGGGGATGAAAAGCAGGCAGCCTGTGGCGTAGAGCGCCAGGCCGATCAGGATTCCTTTTTTATAGGAGAAGCGTTTGATGAAGATGGCGGCGGGAATTGCCATCAGAGCATAGCCGCCATAGAAGGCGGCCTGCACCAGCGAACTCTCAAAATTGCTGAGCAGCAGAATATTTTTAAATGCGGCTACCATCGGGTTGGTAATGTCGTTGGCAAAGCCCCACAGTGCAAACAGCAGGGTCACAAGAATAAAAGAGCCCACCAGTTCTTGGGGGACTACGGTCGGCTTTGAACTACCATTATTTTGTTTCATAAAATTCTCTCATTTCCATGTTTTTACTGCGGGAGCTTAGCTTCTCGCTACTGATACTCTAAATATACTGATTTTCGCGCTGGAATGAAACAAAGAAATCTCTGTTTTGCAGAGTTGCTTGCTGTTTGCGTCCATGGTAGAATAAAACCTTTAAATTGATCTAATCTCTGTCCACCGCATAGCGGCGGACATACTGAAAGCAGCACAGTATATCCGCCGCTATGCGGTGGATGGTTGGCGATTGAGAGCTTAGTGTAGTAGTCGCTCTACGAGCGACATCGGTGAATTAACAAAGGTAACGTTTTGGCGAGTAAAACAAAAAAGATTTCACATGTATTGGATCAGTGGCATGTGCGGGATGAAAACGGCGGTGTTTTTGGGCCAGTGACATTCAGCGTGCTCATGAGCTGGGTGGAGGATGGGCGGGTTTCACCGGCCAGCGAGGTCTCCTGCGCGGACGGAAAATGGGAGCTGGCTGTGCGAGTGGCTGCGCTTGAGATGAATTGTGTGGCTGAGATTGAACCAGCCTCTTTTTATGGGCCGATACACCGCAAAGCAATGCAAGGATTGATTGAGAGCGGTTCAATACCAGCGGGTGCCTGTGTTTACTGCAAGCAGCACGAACAGGAGCAGAGCGCGCCATTGCCATTAGAAACCAGTGTCTCGCAGGCAAAGTATGATGGCGTGCTGGCTCAGCTTGCAACGCTGGAAGCGCAAAAGAGCACGGGCGAGGCTGAGTTGCGCCGAGCTGGCAGGGAGCTGTCAAAACTGAGTGCTTCATTTCAGTGTGAGCGTGAGAGGGCGAATGAACTTTCCGAGACAGCTGCAAAGCTGCAGCAGGAGTTGCAGACGCAAAGCGCGGAGATGATGGCCAGCCTGAGTGAGTCGAATAAGATGCTAGGCAAGCAGCAGGCAACGATCGCAACTCTCACTGGGAGCATCACTGATTTACAGTTGAAAACCGAGGCGTTGACTTTGGAGCGGGAAAGTTTTGCGGCTGAGATTGCGGTCTTGCGCAAGGACAACCAGGAGCTGGGGGAGCAGCTGGAGCAGCTGAAACAACAGCATCAAGCGGAGTTGAGCGAGAAAAAGTCGGCCTCCGAAGATCAAATCAATGCGCTGAAGCGCGAATGTGAGCGGGATGTCAGCGCGAAAGAGTCCGCCTGCGCGGATCAGATCAGCGTGCTGACACGCGAGCGTGAACAAGAGGCTGAGGTTATGGCAGCGAAAAACTTGCAGCTGGCCGGGCTTTTACAGCGGCTGGAGGAGCTGGAGCTGACAAACCAGGGGCTTAAACAGGAGTTTGTCAAATATGAGGGAGAGCAAAGCAACGGCGGATCAAGCGACAATATTGCTGCGCGCAAATTGGTTCTGATCAAAGCTCTCTTTGCGGAGGCGGCCAAGGTGCTGGAGGGGGTTGACAGTTGTTCAGAGGAGAGCCCGGTTGAAATTCAGGATATGGATGCAATTGGCCTGGCAGAGGGTGAGCTGTTGGAGTATGAAGAGGTCTCAGTCGAAGAGTTAAAGGGGTGCAAGGGTGCACCCGGTGCCGCGCCGGCGAACAACACTGAAAGCAGAGGGCCGCCAGTATCAGAGCAGAACACTGCGCCCATTAAGCCTAAAACCGGAAACAAGTGGTTGTTTGGGAGTGCTGAGAAACGGTTAGGCCGTAGCTCTTTAGCTGAGTTGGAGGCCCAGGCCCAGATCGAGCTGCAGCGCCTCACGGCTTCTCAAAACATATCAACCATATTTGACAGGAAGAAGTGAATTGATAAAAGCGGGGTAATCAGGTATAATTATAAACCGTATCAGCTAATTATCAGAATTTATAAGAATCACAACTGGCGTTTATGTCAAAGTTAAAAACAGATTCGGGAGCACAGCAGTGGTTCCTGCGGACGGCCGAGAGCACGGAGTTTGGTCCAATCGAAAAAAGCGGTCTAAAGTTATGGGCTGAACAGGCGCGTGTGCTGCCAGGACATCAGGTTTCCACTGATAAAATTACTTGGGTGCCAGCCACGAGCGTTGATTTTCTGGATATGAATTGGTTTATCGATGACGGGGATGGCGATTTCAAGGGGCCTTTGAACCGTTTGGCTGCCGAGGCACTGATAAAAAGCGGTAAGTTTTCAGCGGCGGCCCGGGTGATTGCCGCCGCGCAAATTGATGAGCCTCAGGCAAAGGATTTTGCCTCTGCAGAGAGTCGGGGCAAACAGCTGCCGCGGACAGAGCGCTCCAAGGAGCAAGCCGTGACGGAGACCGCTGATTTGAGCGAGCGTGAGTATAACGAGCTTAGTCGGAGGTGCGACACCCTTGCCAGTGAGCGTGATGAGTTAAAGCAGAGTTTTGAGACCCTTGCCAAGGAACGTGACAAGTTGAAGCAGAGTTCTGAGGCCCTTGCCAGTGAACGAGATAAGCTGAAGCAGAGTTGTGAGACCCTTGCCGGTGAACGTGACAAGCTGAAGCGGGCTTGCACTGCTGTTGCTGCTGAGCGTGACGCGGCGGTGGCTGCGCTTGACGCTATGGTTGCGGAGCGTGAGATATGCCAGGCGACCCAGGCTGCGGCAGGTAGAAGTTTCGAGGAGTTTGAGGCTAAGGCCAGGCAGCTTGAAAAACAGGTGCAGGATGCTGTACGGGCACGCGAGAGCGCACTGCAACAATCCCGCGAGAGCGAGCGCTCTTTTGCGCGTCTATTGAATGAAGCCAATCAAAGGGATACGAACTACAAGACCCAGATTGAGGCATTAAAGAAAGCGAATGTCTTGAGTCCTGAGGCGACCGAGCGATTTTATAGTGAACAAAACGCGGTTTTTCAGATTTTAAAGCGTGAGGCGGAGTTGATCACGAAAACCATGGATAGCGAGCGGGCGCATCTGGATGCGTTCAAGACCACAGCCTCCCTGCGGTTGCAGGAGCTGGAGAAGCAGCGGCAGGCACTGCGCAATCTGCTGGGCAGCACGCCAGTTGAGATGACAAGCCGTGCTCTGCGTGAGCAGACCGAAGATCCCCGAATAGAGCGGCTGCGCTCTGAACGGGATAATCTACGGCTCATGCACGAACGCTCCAGCCGTCAGGCTGAGGAGCGGGAGTGGGAGTTGAACTACAGGCTGAAGGTGATGCAGACGGATTATGCTAAGCTGATGGATGAGATGCTGAAGAAAGAGAGTGAGAGCGTTGCAGCGCAGCAACTGGCGGATAAGTTGTCGGTCACGGAGCGCGAGCTTGCAGAGCTTCGGCGGAACTATGATGCTGAGCGCAAGCAGTTTGCCGCCAGCAACCATGCGATGGCGGCCAAGATCGGCGAGCTGGAGAATGGCTTCAAAGGCGCGGCGGAGCCGGGGCAGCTGCAGTCATCCGAGGCCAGAGGGGTGAAGCTGGCCTCCTGGATGTCCTTTAAGAAGTGAATGGAAGTGTATGCTGGATGCCTTGCAGGATGAAAATCAAATGAGTTCTGAGACCAACAGAGTGATTGTGCATGGAGTTCCCGGAGAGGGTGCTCGTTTCACAGGCGTGATTAAGGGTTTTATTCCGCTGCTGGCAAGCGTTTTTTTGTTCGGAATATTCGCAGGTGTCATTTTGCCGGTGGAGGCTGGCGGGTTAGCTTTCACAGGGTTGATTGTTGTCTTCGCGGTGATGCTGTGGCTGGCCTACAACTCCTACAGCAGGGGGGCGGAGTCCTATTTTAAAGGGGCGCGAGGGGAGGAGATCGTCGCGATCTGGCTCGCCTCGCTGCCAGCCGGATATCATGTTTTTCACGATGTGGATTTAAGCAAGGTCGGCTCCCTGGATCATCTGGTGGCAGGACCGACCGGAGTTTTTGTGATTGAGACAAAGTTCTGGGCCGGGGCTGTGACCAGCGATGGAACCTCATTGCTGGTGGATGGGTTGATGCCAAGTCGCTCACCGGTGCAACAGGTGTTGAAAGAGGCCGCGGCCTTGCAGGAATTTCTTAAAGAAAAGATGAGCGACGCGCCCACTGTCACCCCTGTGGTCTGTTTCGCGAGTAACACATTGGCGCATGATCAGAGAGACTCTTGTCTCAAGGTGGGCGATGTTGCGGTGTGCAATGTGGGGGAGCTGTGTGATTTGATTACTAGTGGCGGTCAAGTTTTTTCAGCGGTTGATATTGAGCGATTTGTAAAATTATGGGAGTATTAAATAGAATGAAAAAACTTAGTTTATTTGCCGCGCTGATTGTGCTGGGCTGCCAGACGGGTTGCGGGGCCGAGCCGGCAGAGGCGGTCAATGCACCGGTGCCCAAAGATTACTATGGGGTAATCGCAAAAAAAATGGCGCGGACTTTGGCTATGGGGCATATTACCCAGAAGCCGCTGGATGACAGTGTGTCACGCCAGGCCTGGACCAACCTGCTTGATTTATTTGATTTTGACCGCAGTTATTTTTTGCAGAGCGACATTGAAGCGTTCGCCAGCTATCAGGGGCAGATTGATGACATGATCAAGGCCGGTGATGTCTCTTTCCCCTATGAAGTTTACTCTGTGTTCCGAAAGCGGGTGCAGGACCGTTACACGTTTGTGACCAATCGGCTCAGCGGGGATTTTAACTTTGATCTGGACGAAAGCTATGCCATCAGACGCAAAGAAACAGCGGTTTGGCCGGCCGACAAAGAGGCGCAGGATGATCTTTGGCGCAAGCGCATTAAGAGCGACTTGCTGGGCATGACTCTCAGCCGGGAGATGGCGGAGGCAGCCGCCACCAACCACACTGGTCAGGCTGACGATGTTGTCACAAATAAAGTCGCTGCGACCGGAGGTGAAACCACCAACACTCTTGATACGGTGGCTGTTAGAGCTCCGCTTACACCCGCGGAGAACATAGCGAAGCGTTACAGTCAGTACACAATGATTATTGAAGATATGGATGAAGAGGCGATCTTGCAACGCTTTTTGAGTGCGGTCTGCTATGCTTATGATCCGCACACTGATTACATGTCCCCCATGCGCAAGGAGGACTTTGATATTGATATGAACCTCTCGTTGTGCGGTATCGGCGCATCCCTGCGCTCGGAAGATGGCATGGCCATGGTGATGGAGCTCATTCCCGGCGGTCCCGCGGATCGCGACAAACGCGATATTCGTTTGATCAGCGGTGACAGAATCATCGGTGTTGGCCAGGGGGATGCCCCTGTGGAAGATATTGTCCACCAGCCGCTCAACAAGGCGGTGCGCAAGATCCGCGGTGAGAAGGGCACCAAGGTGGTACTGGAGGTTATCCCTGCTTCGGATCCGAGCGGCACCACCACCAAACTGGTTGATCTGATCCGCGATGATGTTAAACTTGAGGAGCAGGCAGCCACTGGACATGTTGCGCGTGTAACGCTGGCTGACGGCAAGATGCACAAGATCGGCGTGCTCAGGCTGCCCACTTTCTATGCCACTATGGATAAACGTCCTGGACAGCCCGGCTTCAGAAGTGCCACCGAGGATGCTGCCGCTTACATCAAAAAATTTAACAGCGAAGATGTGGAAGGGATGATCCTCGACCTTCGCAATAATGGCGGTGGGTCACTGCGGGAGGCAATCAGTTTGACCGGCTTGTTTATTCGCAGCGGCCCGGTGGTTCAGGTGCGCGAGTCGAACCGAATTCTGGTGATGCCGGTGCCTAATATCCATGGCGCGCTCGCCTTCCGCAAGCCGATGGCGGTTTTGATCAATCGCGCCTCTGCCTCGGCCTCCGAGATTGTGGCAGGCGCATTGATGGATTACGGGCGGGCCATTGTTATTGGCGACACCCGATCACATGGCAAAGGCACAGTGCAGACCGTACTTCCATTGGGAGATGCGAAGTTTGGATCACTTAAAGTCACTACCGCCAGTTTTTACCGCATCAACGGCGCTTCCACGCAACTAAAGGGTGTGCAGTCCGCAGTTGTGATTCCCTCCAGGCTTGAGGGGCTTGATATTGGTGAGGACAAGATGCCGGGGGCGCTGCCATGGACCGAGGTTGCGCCAACCATGTATGTTCCTGTGTTTGATATCAATAAATTCACGCTGCCGCTCAAAAAAAAGTCGGCGGAGAGACTCTCGGAAAACAAGGATTACTCCCGTCACTGTAAAATTGTGCAGAGCTTCAAGCAGGCCTCAGAGCGCAAAACAATCCCGTTGCAGATTGATGCCCGTCGTAAGCTGATGGAAGATGAGGTGGCTTTACGCGAAATGGACGGAGAAGAGTCAGGTGATACTAAGGATTCGCCGCTTGAAGATGAGTCCGGTATGCCTCGTAAAAAGATGGAAGATGAGAACGATATTGTTTTGAATGAATCCATGAACATACTCTCGGATTTGATTGAACTGTCCGGCGGGGCTGATATGGACATGGAGACCGAAGGGGATCTGGCCACTCGTTTGCTCCAAATTTTCGGGAGATCCAAATAACTCTGCGGTTGATGGCTGGGACTGCTTGATAAACGGGAAGGGGAAAAAATGAAGATCAAATTCACAAAGATGCATGGGGCGGGAAATGACTTTGTCCTGATCGATGACCGCAGCGGAGATGTTCCCTGGGAGGATTATTTTCTGATGGCGGCTCTGGCCGCACGCCGCACCGGTATTGGTTGTGAAGGCATTATTCTGGTTCAAAACTCAGATAAAGCGGACTTTAAAATGCGATTTCTCAACCCGGATGGCAGCGAAGTGGCACTCTGCGGAAACGGAGCCCGCTGCACGGCGGCGTTCGCGTGCGCCATCGGAGCCGCAGGCCGGGATCTGACAATGGAGACGCTGCATTGCGGGCTGGTAGGAGCGAAGGTGAGTGATGATGGAGTTTGTGTCTGGATGCCGGAGCCGACCAATCGCGAGTATGGTCTTGAACTGACAGTGGATGGAGCCTTGATTAAAGCTGACTTTATCAATACCGGTGTTCCTCATCTGGTGGTTCAGGTGCCGAATGTTAACACAGTGGATGTGGACAACTTGGGCCGCGCCCTGCGCCTCCATCCGGTTTTCGAGCCGCATGGCACGAATGTGAACTTTGTGAACTTCCGCGCCCCAAACCGGATGACCATGCGAACCTATGAGCGAGGCGTGGAGGCGGAGTCCGGGGCCTGCGGAACTGGTGCTGTGGCCTGCGCGGTGGTCGCGGTGGAAACTGCGGGCTTCACCTTGCCGATCAATGTTAAAACACCCTCAGGGTTTGATCTTGAGGTTGACGGTGATTGGCGCAAGCAGCAATGCACAGGGCTGACTTTGACCGGCCCAATTAAGTTTGTCTATGCGGGCGAGGTTGATCTGGATGAGCTTAAACTGGGCGGGGACGTTGACTAGCTGAAACAGCTCTTCGCTGCCTCTCTGCCGGCAGGCAGGTAACCGAATTGAGCTTGATCCCAATCGTCTACCAACATCGCCGTACAGCATCCTCGACCGAAGCGGTAGGGCGTGGGCCATGACCGCGCCCCACGAACGACCTTGCTGCGCAAGCGTAAACTTTGTCGCAAACTTTGTCGGAGTGGAATGAGCGCGCTACGTTTTTTTTTGAGGTGAAAAATGGGCTTCCACCGCATAGCGGCGGACATTCCGCCGCTATGCGGTGGATGATTGCTAAGTATATCCGCCGCTATGCGGTGGATGATTGTTAAGTATATCCGCCGCTATGCGGTGGATGATTGCTAAGTATATCCGCCGCTATGCGGTGGATGATTGCGAAACTTGCAGCAATAAAGCCCGATCGACAACTTTTTGCAAAGAGCAATTAAATTTTTTCTAGTCGCGTAAGCGACTAACGGGTAAATGCTCCATGAATCGTATATTGTTTGAGCCAAATGAAATCAACCTTGATGGCAATGTAACGTTGCGCGGGGTACGCGCTGACCATATCCGGAGTGTTTTGAAGGCAAAACCCGGCCAGACCCTGAAAACAGGGACCATTAACGGTCCACGCGGAACCTCAACCGTGCTCGAAGTTTCAAATGATCAGATCTGCCTGCGCTGTTACCACACGAAAGAGAGTCCGGAACCTTGGTTTGATCTGATCCTTGCAGCTCCCCGTCCTTTGGTGTTGAAGCGACTCTGGCCGCAGCTGGCCACTTTAGGCGCTGGCAAAATATTTCTGGTCAAGGCCAGCAAGGTCGAAAAGTACTATTTCAGCAGCCAGTGGGTCGAAGCCGAGACTGTCAGGGCGCTGTTGATTGAAGGGGCTGTCCAGGCAGGGTCGACACATATTCCCGAGTTTGAAATAAAAATGAACTTCAGTCACTTTATGGAGAGTGAACTCGAGCGTCTAGCACCCCATACAGGGCGTTTGCTGGCCCATCCAGGCCCTGTGACAAGGTTGCGGCGTGAGTGGTGCGCACCCGGCGGACGCCCGTTGATTGCAGTCGGGCCTGAGGGCGGCTGGACAGATAGTGAGCTGAAGTTGTTCGATGCCCACGGCTTCAGCCGGTTTTCGCTGGGAGAGCGAATCTTGCGCAGTGACACTGCCTGCATTGCGCTAATCTCGGTGCTGGATTACTGCCGTGGTTGAAGAGTTGTGAATTTGGAGTAGTGCAAGCATCCTTGCTTGCAGATAAAGTGCTGGATTGCTGCCGTGGTTCAAGGCTTGTTAGGATGTGAAAATGAAAAAGAGAAACAAACAATTTAAAGACTTTAATCGAGATCAAAAAAGGTCAGTTATTGCTGAAAGGGGTGATTGGATATATGGGCGGCGCCCAGTTCTTGAGGTGTTGCGGGCAGGGGGCCGCCATCTTTATGACGCAGTGCTGCCAGCACCCGCAGCCGACACGCCGGAGCTGGCTGAGATCCGCGCCAACGTGCTGAAGCAAGGGCTCTCTTTTCGTGTGATGGAGCGCGAGGAGCTTGATCAGCTCTGTGATGGCGGAAATCATCAGGGGGTGGCACTGCGCACCGGTGGCTTTCCCTATATCTCTTTTGAACAAATCCTACACGATGTTAAGGAGCAGAGGGATGCCTTGGTGGTGCTGCTGGATCACATTGAAGACCCGCAGAATATCGGTTCAATTCTCAGGACAGCGAATGCGGCGGGTGCGACTGGTGTGATTCTACCCGAGGATCGGAGCGCCGGGGTAACAACTGCCGCGGTACGGGCCTCAGCGGGCGCATCGGAGTACATGCGGGTCGCGAAGGTTGTTAATCTTGTCCGGGCGATCCAGAGTCTGCAGGCTGAGGGGGTGTGGATCACCGCTCTGGACCGCGGCGAGGGCAGCCAGGATTACACAACAGTAGATTTTACCGGACGCGTGGGGCTGGTTGTTGGGAGCGAGGGCAAAGGGGTCTCCCGCCTTGTGCGTGAGAGATCGGATTTTGTGGCCTCTATTCCGATGCGGGGAAGAGTTGATTCGCTCAACGCCGGTGTTGCCGGCGCGATCGCCATGTATGAGATTGTGCGTCAGCGCACTAAAAAAACAACTACAGCTAAACCAGCGGAGCCGGAACCAAACTGAGTCTATGTGATCTGCGAATGCTATCTCACTCTTTGAGAAGTTGTGTAATATGCCCTGCTGGTTTAGCCAACAACGCTATGCGTTGCATAGAAAAGATGGAAGTTCTTTCTTTCGCAAACATGATAGGATTTAAGAAAAGAGGTGCTAAAGCAGCTAGTCGGTCTTGCTTGCAGAAAATATTTTTATTCAGCCGCGAACGCATTGATCAACCCACTGATCATGGCAATCATGGAATCAGCGGCTCCCAGATGAGACATGACCTTAATCTTTACATCCGCATACTGCTTGGTCGCCTCGCTGACTTGGCCGGGGATGTCGGTCACCACATGCCGCCCGGAGTTGAGGAAATAGGGAAACACGGTGATTTGCGTTGCACCTGCCTCAACGCACCTTTGAATGCCCTGTGAAATCAGCGGTGTGGTCAGCTCTAAAAAGGCGGCCTGAACCAGATCGTGTTTAACGGATCCGGAACGCTGCAGTCTTGCTGCCAGTTCAATCACCTCATCGTTGGATTTTTGAAGTCGGCTGCCGTGCGCCACAATCAATAGTGCCTTCATGAAATTTTCCTAAGTAAACGCATTTTATTTGGCTGAGAATTTTAGCTACAAAACAACCAACAAAAAAGAGTTTAACTTTAGCATAACAGTGTATGTGGTGCAATTTTTTATGAATAACCGTTCACTTTATATTTTGATTGCATCCAGGCGCTGTGGTTAGAGATAATGCAGCTATGGAAGGATTGATTCTATGAAATCTAAAGGTGGCATTTTTTTGGCTTTATTCGGCGCCGTGTTTTTCGCGGTTGGCGCTGGTATGGGTTGGTTTACTGTTCGCTCAATGCAGCAGGCTGAGCGCATGCTGGGTTGGAGTGCGTGCGAGGCGCAGATCCTTAAATGTGAGCTGAAGCGCCACAGCGGCAATAAGGGCGGGGTCTCTTATTTAGTCCAAGCCCAGTATGAATATCAAATCAATGGCGTGGCATATCAAAATAACCGGGTCGGGCTCTCCAACACAGCCGATAATATCGGCTCGTTTCAGCGCGACACCTATCGGCGACTTGAAAAGAGCAGGCGTGAAGGAAGTTCGGTCATTTGCTGGGTGAACCCTGAGAATGTTGCAGATTCGATCCTGATTCGTAAACCTCGGGTTCCGCTCCTGCTGTTCAAAGCTCTGTTTGTGCTGGTCTTCGGTGCTGTTGGCCTGGGTCTCTCACTCTCCGGCATGCTTGCGGCCTTGACTCCTAATCCAGCCGATGGGGGTGCTTTACAGACACGCATCCGCATGCGAGGGGTCTCCACCCATAAGGTCGCAATGGCAGTGGCGCTTTATTGGAATGTGTTCACTCTGTGGCTCTCGTGGAAGGCAGTGGTGGTGTTGACAATGGCGGAGATCCCTCTTTATTTCTGGGGGCTGGCCGGGTCAGGGGTAATTCCGGCACTGGTGGCAGCGTACATGTTCCTGCGCTTCAACAAATATGGAATCTCGGTTTTTGAGATGTCACCGTTGCCAGGCGTATTGGGCGGAGCGGTTGCCGGCAATATCAGGATTCCCAAGCCAATTGAGGCTGGGGATGGATTTGAACTGACCTTGCAGTGCATCCACCAATACACCACGCGCAGTGGCAAAAACTCCACCACACACTGCGATGTGCTATGGGAGGAGAGCCAGCGTGTTGGGACAATTTACAACTATGGAACCGACATGGTTCTGCCGGTTAAATTTGCAGCACCTTATGATAAACCAGCAACCAACACCGCCGGGAAAAGCAATGGCTACTACTGGCAGCTGAAGGTCAAAGCCAAGAAACCGGGCATTGATTACAATGCAGTCTTTGACGTGCCTGTCAAGCACACTGCCCAGAGCGTCGAGCATACTCAGGAGCAGCATAGTTTTTCCGGTGCTGCTCAAGATGCGGCTATGCCTGCGTTGGAAGAGGTTATCAGTGATATGGGGTTGTCTTACACCAGATCTGCCGAGGGGGTGATAGAGCTTGGTTTCCCGGCTTTGCGCGCTAAAGGGGCGGCGACCGGCGTGTTGTTTTTTATAATAATTTGGTCGGGTGCCTGCTGGTTGATTGTACGCTCAAGGGCACCGTTGCTCTTTGCCGGGGTGTTTATTTTCTTTGACCTGCTACTCGTTTTTATGCTATTGCAGCTAATGTTTGCGGCAAGTATGGTGCGGTTTGATCCGTATCAGAGAAAACTCATACTGTTCAAATACTGGGCCGGTATACCCTATAAACGCAGGGAGTTTGACCTCAGCGAGTTGGGTGGTTTTGAATTTGAGCGGGGCATGCAGTCGGGTTCAACCTGTTACTACCGCATTTTAGTCCGCCTGGTCAGCGGAAAATCTGTTAAACTGGGGGATATGTTGGAGAGTCGCTCCGGTGCACAGCGGCTTACAAAGGAACTTACGCAATGGGAACACTTTTAAAGATTATAGCGGCTTTTTTCAAGATTGGCATTTTGACGGTGGGCGGCGGTCTGGCGATGATTCCGGTGATGCAGCAGGAGATGGAGCGCTTGGGGTGGATGAACTCGCAGCAGTTTTTGGATATCCTGGGGGTTGCCCAGATGACCCCGGGGGCGATCTCGGTCAATGTCGCCACCTTTTCCGGATTCCGGGTGATGGCCGACAGCTATCCCAATCAGCTGTGGGTGGCTTGCCTGGGCGCTGTGGTTGGTACGCTCTCAGTTTGCAGTCCCTCGTTTTTATGTATCAATGTCGCTGGTCAGGTATGGAGCAAGTATCGGGAGCACGCCTGCATGATCAGCGTGTTCAGCATCCTGCGTCCGTTGGTGACTGGGCTGATTATGACCGCCGCGCTTTTTCTTGTGCAGCAGAGTGTCTGCGGCGATGTGGCTGTGCGAGAGTGTCTGCGCTCAATCGACTGGTTCTCGCTGGTTGTTGCCGCAGCGGCCATGCTCCTGACTGTATGCACACGGATCAACACGGTTTATGTGCTGGTTTTCGGTATGGTTGCCGGCATACTGTATGGTATGATTTGATTTTATCGCACTTAACACTCGAGAAACTTTGTATATTACCAATGAAAGGGGATGGAACATGAAATTATTGCGAACCATGTTTTTGATTATTGCACCTATGCTGACGGGCATGGCGGCATCACAGCCGAATTTTGTTTTTTTGCTGGTGGATGATTTGGGCTGGGGAGATTTTGGGTGTTACGGCGCGGAGTTTAACGAAACGCCGCGCATTGATCAGTTGGCGCGTCAGGGCATGATGTTCCGCAATGGCTATGCCGCCTGCACTGTCTGTTCTCCGAGCCGGGCTGCGATTTTGACGGGCTGCTATCCGGCACGCCTGCACCTGACCGACTGGATTACCGGGCACAAACAACCCTATGCAAAACTTGCGGTGCCGGATTGGAAGATCAAAATTGACCATGAGCGGATACTGCTGCCGGAGGCTCTGAAAGAGGGCGGATATGCCACGGCGTTTTTCGGCAAGTGGCATTTGATGCCTGATGGCCAGCCTGACTTTGACCAGCACTACCCCACCAGTCACGGCTTTGATATCAATGTTGGCGGGCGCGAGTGGGGACAGCCCAAAGGAGCTGGAAAATATTTTTCACCCTTCGGCATGCCCAATCTGGATGATGGTAAACCAGGTGATTTTCTGACCGACAAGCTGACCGACGCAGCTATCAGTTTTCTGGAAAAACACCCTAAAGAGCAGCCTTTTCTCCTGTATTTCGCCTACTACACGCTGCACACCCCGCTCATGGCACCGCCTGAACTGGTTGCGAAATACAGCGATAAAGCCAAAAGCTTTAAAAACAAAAAGAATGAGTACCTCAATCCAGCGCGCGCCGGCATGGTTGAGAAACTGGACCAGAGTGTGGGGCGGATCATGGACAAACTCGCGGCCCTGGGCATCGCGGACAATACGGTGGTGATCATGACCGGCGATAACGGGGGCAATCACGAACTGACCAGCGGCGGCTTGAAAGGGTTTAAGGGGTTTTCACATGAGGGCGGCACGCGCGAGCCCTTCTTGGTTAAGTGGCCAGGCAAAACCAAAGCAGGGTCAACCTGTGATGAAAAGGTTATCGGCACTGATTTCTATCCGACCATCCTTGAGATGGCCGGCCTGCCACTCAAGCCGGATCAGCACCGCGATGGCGTCAGCATTGTGCCGTTGCTAACAGGGGCATCAGAGAAACTGGAGCGCGAGGCCCTTTACTGGCACTACCCGCACTACCACCGCACCAAGCCCTATGGTGCTATCCGGTACGGTAGCTGGAAGCTGATCGAATTTTTTGAGGATAACAGGCTGGAGCTGTATGATCTGGCAGCCGATCCGCATGAGAGCAAGGATCTTGCCGCGGAACAGCCGGAGAAGGCACAGCAATTGCTCCAAAAGCTGGTGGCTTGGCGTAAACAGGTGGGGGCGCAGATGATGCTGCCCAATCCAAACTATGATCCGGATCACCGAGGTAAGCAAAAAGGGGCGCAACGAAAAGGCGACCAAACAAAACTTGGAGGTTGAAGCCGGGTTTTTACGCGTCACAGTCGATGCCCTGGGCCGCGGCTGGGTTTCTTTCGCTGAGCTGGTGCCGCTTTTTGCGGATAACGCGTTAGGGTGAAAGCGCAAAGAAGTGGTGCAAGCACCCTTGCGGAAGAATATTGTCAGGCATCAAGCCTCTGTTCGTGCTTGAGTTGGGGAGAACCTTTTTGCTAAGCTTTCCGGACATATGAAAAAATTTTGGATGATCTATGGCTTAGTGGCAATTGCAGGCAGCGTTGGGATTTATTTCACGGCACCTCTGGCGCGCCCTTTGATGGAGCGTTTTGTCAAACAGGAGGAAGAAAAAACAGTAGTCACAAATGCGTTTCAAGCGGTGGGAGAGCCGTTCGGCAATGATGTAGCGAAACCAGAGCGGCAGCCATCAGTAAAACCCGGGGTGCCGCCGGTTACGGTGGTCGAGGCGAATGACATTGGTGATCCGCCAGCACTGATGGGCATCTTTCGTGCCTCAGGCCGGGAAAAACCTTCCTGGGGTGTTGTGCAGACCAAGACCAACTTATATGCCGAAGACGGCAAGCGCTTGGGAGAGGTGCCCGCCGGAGTTGTCGTGTATTATAAGGAGGCGCGTGTCTCCTCCAAGGGCACGATGGCGTGGTGTACCCTGCTGCTTAAAGGCAAAGAGGAGGGAGCTTTTCTGATTAAGCGCTCTGATCTCGTCCTCTTCACCGGTGATTACGAGAAACTCACGGCCCGGCAGCGTGCCACAGTGGAGGATTACTATAAAACCAAAGGCGAGTTAGATGATAGAAAAAAAGAGCTGATGCACCAGCTTGCAATCAGAAATCCGTACTATACTCAATATAAAACAGCCTATGAAGTGTATATGGCCCATATCGATAAGGCCAAGACACTGACCGCCAAACGTGATGCAGCGGAAGGGCTGATCCGCTCCAGCCTCGATGATCAACTGCGGCGAATGAAGGCAGAGGGGACGGCTCTACAAAAAACCTATGATGAGGTCCACCTGAAATACAAGGGGTGGAAAGAGGCAAATGCGGCCTCGCTGCCGGATCCCGCCAAAGATCAAAAGATCAACGAATATCGTAGCGAGATGCAGCGGTTAGCTAAGCTGATTCCCGGCCTCGCATACTAAAATAAATGAAAGTTAAGCCAGTTGGATTACTGATGGTGATGGTTTTATGCTGTTGCACATTCGATGTTGAAGATGCATTTGCAGACTCAGAAAAGGCGATGTCAGCAGCGGGCTTTCCGGCGTACTTCCCTGTGTTCTCCTGGGAGACGGTGCCGGTCTGATCGAGGGAGCTAAAATCAATTTTCGATGGCGACGGCGAAACTCCCTTAAAGTGTTGCGATTCATCCGATCCCTCTCGAGAAACATTTCGACCGAAGCTTCTGTGCGAGCCATCGCCTCTGACGCTGGGGGTAGCGACGACACGCTGGACAACGAAACGGCCAGTGCGTACCTTCAGGCACTTGAACGGTTGATGGTCACCGAAAACCTACCAGCCTGGAATCCGCATATTCGCACTACCGCGACGCAACAGGACACGAAGCCGACGCAATCATTGAATTCCCGGACGGCAACTGGGGGGCGTTCGAGGTAAAAATGGGGATGGGCGCCGTCGACCAAGCTGCGGCCAACTTGCTCGCCTTTGCAGAAAAAATCGATACCTCAAAAACACCTGCCGCATCAGCCCTGTGCGTCATTACAGGCAATGGATTCGCCCATCGCCGACTGCCGCAGCATATGGCCGGAGAGCTGGATGGTGCGGTCGGTGTCGGGCGAATACATCCAGAGCCGGTCGCCGAGCTTGAGCATCTTGGTGCCGCGCTCGCGGGCTGGTGCTAGATGTTCGGTGGACACTTTGACGCTTCTCTGATACAAACTATTTATAATAAATAACTTAACGCTATAAAACGTTGATTTGTGGCCTTTAGACCGTCATTCAGACCCCTAAAATTAGTGTTTAAGACAAACCTCTTCCAAAAATCTGTATTAGGTCAAGGCCAGACAATACAACATCATGACTAAAGTTTCCTTAAAACCCCAAAAACACACTAAAAATCGCCTTCTAAGCATCATAAACAGCCTATTTTTAAGCTTAAACGTATAACAGCCAACAATATACAGACGCGAAGCGTCAAAACCTGCCTCTACAATTGAAGCCAGCACCAACATTGCCTCAAGCTGTGCCCATATCACCAAGTTCCCACTGGATCTGGGAGCTGGATTTTCTTTTGTAGGTCGTCAAAAGTTTTTGCGGGCGGACGGGACTTCTTCCTGAATTTACAGCTACACAGATTGCTGAAAAATTACACGCACCCCCACCTCACTATCGCCGCAGAGCGGCTTTGGTGAGGATGTGGCTCGGTATTTCGGCATTGAATTCAATGGTCGCGACGATGAACTCCGTTCCCTTTCCATTTTTAAGCATGTCTTTGAAGACCATGCGCATGGGATACCAACGCTCGTCGATGCGCTTGAAGCCGGAGAGGTTGATGCGCTTGAGCAGTTTGCCGCCTTTGGCGTAGAGCTCTTCGCGCACGGGAACGTACCGTTCCTGATCGACCCAGAGCTTCCGGGATTGATAGGCGACATCCTGTTCGTTGGCGGTCAGCTGGAGCACCCAGCAGGGCCGTTCCTCCACGGCTTCGGTTCCGACAATCTCGGCGGCGTAGATCTGCGCCAGACGCGGGTCGTCCATCATATCTTCGTAGGAGAGGTCGGAACCCATCACCGACTGCCGCAGCATATGGCCGGAGAGCTGGATGGTGCGGTCGGTGTCGGGCGAATACATCCAGAGCCGGTCGCCGAGCTTGAGCATCTTGGTGCCGCGCTCGCGGGCTGGTGCTAGATGTTCGGTGGACACTTTGACGCTTCTCTGATACAAACTATTTATAATAAATAACTTAACGCTATAAAACGTTGATTTGTGGCCTTTAGACCGTCATTCAGACCCCTAAAATTAGTGTTTAAGACAAACCTCTTCCAAAAATCTGTATTAGGTCAAGGCCAGACAATACAACATCATGACTAAAGTTTCCTTAAAACCCCAAAAACACACTAAAAATCGCCTTCTAAGCATCATAAACAGCCTATTTTTAAGCTTAAACGTATAACAGCCAACAATATACAGACGCGAAGCGTCAAAACCTGCCTCTACAATTGAAGCCAGCACCAACATTGCCTCAAGCTGTGCCCATATCACCAAGTTCCCACTGGATCTGGGAGCTGGATTTTCTTTTGTAGGTCGTCAAAAGTTTTTGCGGGCGGACGGGACTTCTTCCTGAATTTACAGCTACACAGATTGCTGAAAAATTACACGCACCCCCACCTCACTATCGCCGCAGAGCGGCTTTGGTGAGGATGTGGCTCGGTATTTCGGCATTGAATTCAATGGTCGCGACGATGAACTCCGTTCCCTTTCCATTTTTAAGCATGTCTTTGAAGACCATGCGCATGGGATACCAACGCTCGTCGATGCGCTTGAAGCCGGAGAGGTTGATGCGCTTGAGCAGTTTGCCGCCTTTGGCGTAGAGCTCTTCGCGCACGGGAACGTACCGTTCCTGATCGACCCAGAGCTTCCGGGATTGATAGGCGACATCCTGTTCGTTGGCGGTCAGCTGGAGCACCCAGCAGGGCCGTTCCTCCACGGCTTCGGTTCCGACAATCTCGGCGGCGTAGATCTGCGCCAGACGCGGGTCGTCCATCATATCTTCGTAGGAGAGGTCGGAACCCATCACCGACTGCCGCAGCATATGGCCGGAGAGCTGGATGGTGCGGTCGGTGTCGGGCGAATACATCCAGAGCCGGTCGCCGAGCTTGAGCATCTTGGTGCCGCGCTCGCGGGCGGGCGCGAGGTATTCGGTGAAGGCGTTGTCGGCTCCGGTTGACCAGGATCTGGATTCAATTGTGCGGGATACGCGCCGTCCATGGATGATCATTTTGGAGGTGGTGATGCTGGTTTCTGAGGTCATGTTGGCATCGACCTTTTCCAGAATGGAGTGGCCGGAGGGCGTTTGGGCGAATGCGCCGCAGGTGAGCAGCGCGAACGGGATCAGTAGTTGTTTTTTCATACTTCGAGTTCCTTGAAGAGTTGAGAGGTTTGCCGACGGTAGATTCCCGTGCCCGCAAGCGCTGTTCCGAGAACGGTGGAGAGTAGGCCGGGCACAAAGCCGATGAGAAATGTTTGCACGGTGATTTGCGCGCGCATGACGCTGGAGATCATCATCGACGAGTTGTCCATCATGGCGCCGATATCCACTCCGTACTCCTGAAGATACCAGGCCGGAATCAGGCCGACGGCGATGCCGGCGAGCGTGCCCAGCAAACCGACCGCGACCGATTCGAGCAGCATCGAGCAATAGATATGCCCCTTCTGCTCGCCGATGGCCAGCCGCACGCCGATTTCGCCGTAACGCCGCAACCCGGCGATCAGGCCGAGGTTCCACAGCACGATCGACATCGCAACGACGAAGACACCCGAGATGATTCTGGTCATGTTCTTGGCTAGATCCAGATATTCGGCAAGGTCGTTCTGGTCGCGCAGCGCACGCATGACGGGCGCAAACTCATCCGTTGGATTGTCAACTGCGGCATTGACTTCGGCGACGATGCGCACGGCGGCGGTATCGCGGTACTGGCCATCGTCGAAATAGCCCAGCAGCTCGGCGGCGGTATCTTCCATGTCGAGCATTCGGCGAACGTCGTCGAGGTCGGCCACCATCGCGCCGCGATCCATGGCGGCAATGCCGAAGCGCACAGTGCCAACGATGGTAAAGTTGTGCATCGCCATGCTGCCGTACATGGTGGAACCAAGCACGGTGGCCGCGCGGCCGGGGCCGACAGCGAGTTTACGGGCGAGGTCTTCGCTGACAAGTACTTCGCCCGGTTTCTCCGGCATCCGCCCACGAATGATAGACTTCCGGATATTCAGCCGATCCGCTTCGGTGCTTCCCGGCGAAAGTAGATCAATACCCAGCCCGGCCACTGGAGCCTGCTCGCGGGTTTCGCCCTGCTCGTCCGGGATGTCGAGCAGTCCGCCGAAACGGATGCGTGAGACGAAATGAAGGCCGGGGTATTTTTTCTGCAGCCGGTCGGTCAGCGGGCCAGCATCGAGCAGGGCCAGATCGTTGGGGTTCTGCTCTTCGTTGGCTGCGTAGGCGCGGGTGGTGAGTTTGATGTGGCCGGTCGAATAGTTGGCGTTGGAGCGGATCATGTCGCTCATGACACCGTTGATCCAGCTTTGCAGCAAGACGGTCAGGGCGACACCGATGGCGACAACCATGACTGGAAACAGGCTTCTGGAACGATCGCGCAGCAGGCCTTTAATTAGAAAACGGATCATGATAGTTTCCCCCGGATGGCATCGGTTGGGTTAAGACGGGCAATCCGCCGTGTCGGCAGATAGCTGATCAAGGTCACGGCGGCCATCACCAGTAGCACGGTGCCGACGACGAGCCGGACGCTGTAGGCCGGATAGATGGTACTGGCGATCGCCATGCCGTAGTTGTCGACGACCTCGGGCATGGAAAGGCCGACGTGCGCCTGCCAGATCAGCAGCGGAACACCGTAGAGCGCAGCAACGCCCACAGCCAGCACCCCGTGTAAGGCACCTTCAATGGTGAAGAGCCGAATCACGCCGCCGCGCGTCATGCCCAGCGCGATGAGCGTGCCGATCTCGCGGCGGCGACGGAAGATTGAGAGCACCTGCGTATCGAAAATCGCCAGCAGTGCGAGTGCGAGCAGGATCGTATACATGATGGCACTGCTGACGCGCTCCATTTTCATCATGCTGGTGAAATCCTCGAGCAGGAAGGTTTGATCCCGGAACACCCAGCCAGTGAGAGACGGGGGATCATTAAAGGTTTCGTCGACAACCAGCAGGGTTGCCTCGCGGGGCATCTGCAGCATCGAGCGGAGATCTTCAAGCGGAACCCAGAAGGTGCCGGCATCCACGGTCGGCACGTCGGTATCCATAATATGCACGACCTGCGCTTCGCGGGCGTCGTAGGTTCCGTGCGCATCGCGCCAGCGAACCGTGACCTGATCACCCACCCGCAGGTTCGCGCTTTTGGCTGCACGCTCGCCGAGCAACACCGGGAGGTACGCGCCTTTTTTCGCCAGTGCGGAGGTCAGCAAAGCCAGCACACTTTGCGCCGGGTCGATTCCCTTCAAGACGACGCTCTGCATGCGGCCCTGCGGGTAGATGGTCGCCTGCGCAATCAGGATCGGCGCGGTATTTTCAGACTGAAGGACGGCGGGAGCCGGAGCGTGGCTCTCCTTCAGCGTAAGCGAATCGTACGGATCGTAATGCGCGTGCCAGTACTGCCCGCCGCCGATCTCCTGCTCAATGGTGTCGCGCCTTGCCTGCTGGTTCCAGCCTTCAAGAAAGCCCTGCATCCAGATGATGACAACGTAGGACATCGACAGCACGATCACGCTGAGCCAAGTGCGCAGACCGGCACCAATCAGGTTGCGATAAGCAAGCTTGAGTGAGAGTATCATGGTGTTCCTTTCATTCAGGAGTCAGGAGTCAGGAGTCAGGGGGAACTTCTCAGGACTCTTGATCATGGCTCCGAGCATCTTTCCTATTTCATGGTTAAGTGCGGTCATTTCAGTATGCTCAGCAGTGGTGATGTATCCGCAGTCGCGAGCGAACTCCAGCGAGGTATCCGTCTCGGAGTTCTCTCCATCGCAATCAGTCAATTTACTCACAAAATGAGCCGCATATCGGCGCTTGGCCCATGCCTCCCTTAGGTTCATTGGTACCGAACGTGACGAGCGTCGTCCCTGACTAGTCAACGCATACCGTTCTTCAGCTGGGCAACGCTTGCTCACCTCGAAGAAGTCCATGGCCTGCTGATAAGACTTCTTGTACACCGTCAACTCCTTAACACTCTGAGCACCCATCACATCATCCTTCCTCTTCCTGATCCCTGATCCCTGCCTCCTGATCTTCGGCTACCTCGCCATCTTCGAGGGTGATTTTACGGCGCAGGTACTGGATCACTTTGTCATCGTGCGTGGAGAAGATGAAGGTGGTCTGGAACTTTGTGTTGAGTTTTTCCATGGTCTGGAGAATGTGATGCGAATTTTCGGCATCAAGGTTGGCGGTGGGTTCATCGGCCAGTACGATCGCCGGCTTTTTGACCATCGCGCGGGCAATGGCCACGCGCTGGCATTCACCGCCGGAGAGCTGTGCGGGGCGGGATTTCAGCTTAGGCATCAGCCCAACAGATTCGACGGCCTGCAGAACGGCCTCTTCGCGCTCTTTCGCGGAAAGATCCAGCAGCAGCAGGGGGAACTCGACGTTCTCATAAACCGTGTAGACCGGCAGCAGGTTGTAGGTCTGAAAAATAAAACCCAGGTGGCGACAACGCAGGTCGGCCGCCTGCTTATGTGTCAGCGCCTCCACCGGTTTTCCCAGCACGGTGACGCTGCCTTCTGATGGCGCATCCAGCGAGCCGATAATATTGAGCAAGGTCGTTTTACCGGAGCCGCTTGGTCCCACCACGCCGGTGAACTCCCCCTTGCTAAAGGTCAGGTTAATGTCGCGCAAGGCGGTAAACTGTCCACCGCCCACCGGGAAGTGTTTGGTCAGCCTTTTGGTTTGTACAATGATTTGTTTATCCATTTGTATCTCCTAGCAGTTTTTAGAACTTCGTAGAAGTCCGAAAAACTAGTGATTGAAAATCAGCATCAAGCGCACACCAGTGCCGGACATAGCGGCGCTGTTTCCGTATAAATCGGCCTGCGATTCCCCGATGGTATGAAACACGCTGACGTTGATTTGCCAGCGGTCATAGATGCGCCGCCATTCCAGTGAGGGGGACCAGGTGTTTCCATCCCAGTCGTAATAGGTATAGGCAGCCAACGTGTCGAACAGCGACAGGGGATAATCGCAGGAAAAGGCCGTGATCGGGTAATAGTCGCCTAAGCCCGCAAGCTCATCCGTCGTGTGACTGACATACTGCTCGCCGAGCAGGTGCAAGCCGCTGCCGACATCAAAGGTGTAGTCCGACCCCACCGTCAGTTGTTTGCGGTAACGCGCCAGCGGATGATCCAGTGCCTGGCGTGTCATCACGCCCTCGAACCACAGCCCGACACCGACATCCCACTTGCCGTCGAGTCCGATCCGGTCTTCTGCAAATTCACCCTGCCCCGGATACGCGGCACCGAACGGGGTTGCGTCTGGATCCACCTGCCGGTGATGAACCGAAAGCCCAGCCTCACCCGGCCCTGCCGGCGTCTGAATACGTCCGCCCCATTCAGGTGTATGATTGTCACTCGGTAGCGTATCCCAGCCGCGCAACTCATCGTTGTCATAGAGTCCCCACAGCCAGATATTGACGTTGTTCTGGAATGTATAGCGGTTCAGCACCCCGTATACCCCGTCGGTCAGTTGCAGCGGATCGCGCGGATCCAGCGTGTCGAACCACATCAGGGGGCGCAACAGTGATGCCGATCCAAAGCTGATTTTCTGTAGCCCAACACGCGTTTCAAATTGCGGCGAAGAAAGACGCAGCCACAGGCGATACCAATCCACGGACTCCTCCCCGCTGATGTCGTCCGCGGAATCAATCCAGCGGTACAGGTTGGCATCCACCGCCGCTTCACCGCTCAGTTCCCACGTATCAGACAGGCGGGTCGAGGCCGAAAGTTCGGGAATATAGCGCAGTCCAACCTGCGCTGCCGGATTGCCATCGGTCATCGTCGCCCATGAAGAAAGCTGCCCCCGAAAGCCAACGTCAGCCGCTTGCACGCCCGCCCACACATGAAGAATTATGGTACTGACAAGAGTTGGCACCGTGTGTCTCATGGTGTGCTTCCGCATGCTTGGCTGTGATTGCCTGTTGTTCGGCAAACTTTTCGATTGGCAGCCCCGTGCATGAATACGGCGACTATATTCTCCGCATCCTCGCGCGACGGGTTTTCGGTCTCATGCAGCGTGGCAACCATGATCTCGAAGGTCAGCACACCATAGACGCGTCGTGTCAGATCCATGGCCGTGTACTTGGCGTTGAGCACGCCCTGCTTGATGCCGTTCTGAATGATGTCATGCACAAGCATAAAGTTGCGCAGCCCCTGCTCATCGCTCTCCGGATCGGGTTCCGCTTCGGCTAGCGGTACAAAAGCCGCCGAAAAGACGATGCGAGTGCGCTCCCGATTGTCGATCGTGAACGCGAACAAGGCTGCGAGGATATCCACTAACTGCGTCTCCACATCTTCGGATCGCTCCGAGGCTTCTTTCATTAGCCGGTAACACTCGTCATTAGCCCTATGTACGACCTCCCGGTAGAGGCCCTGCTTGCTGCCGAAGTAATAGTATAGAGTTGGTTTTGCAATATGCGCCGCCGAGACAATACTCTGCACGGATGCGCCTGCGTATCCCGACCTTGCGAACTGCGTGACGGCGACCTTCAAAATGTCTTCACGAGTCTGCTTTGATACTTTTGTTGCTATGTACCGAATGGTAGGTATATGGACGATGGTTGTCAACAGAAAAAGAAGGACACCGAAAAAAAAGGGCGCACCTGCGAATCGGTGCAATAATCCACCATATAACGGCGGATTTACTTTATTTACAATATAAGTATGTCCTCCGCTATGCGGTGGACAACAATGATTTTGAATGTTATCCGGTAATATGCACCGATTCGCAGATGCGCCCGAAAAAACAGGGAACCGCTGGCAGGTGTCTTTCTGCTGCCTTAGTTTAACCTACAGCTTGGCATTCCGCAGCCGCAGCGCGTTCGTCACAACTGAGATGGAGCTGAAGCTCATGGCGGCTGCGGCAACCATGGGGCTTAAGAGCAAACCGAAGACCGGATATAGCACCCCGGCTGCAATCGGAATGCCGAGGATATTGTAGATAAACGCGAAAAAGAGATTCTGACGGATATTGCGCATCACAGCGCGGCTGAGATGCACCGCTTTGACGATGCCGCGCAGGTCGCCCTGAACAAGGGTCACACCCGCGCTCTCAATAGCAACATCGGTTCCCGTAGCCATGGCAATCCCCACATCCGCCGCGGCCAGCGCTGGCGCATCGTTGATACCGTCGCCTGCCATGGCCACAATGTGATGCTCCGCCCGCAGTGCTGTCACGTAATCATGTTTGTCCTGCGGCGACACACCGGCTCGCACCTCGTCAATACCGAGATCGCTTGCAACACTGCGGGCAGTCAGCTCGTTGTCGCCAGTCAGCATGTGAATCTTCAGCCCGAGCTTGTGCAGAGCTTGGATCGCTTCGGGGGTGCCGGATTTGATCGGATCCGACACTGCCAGAATACCGGCGGCCTGAACGTCGACCGCGACAAAGATCACAGTGTGCCCTTTGCTCTGCAGCTTGTCTGCCTGATCGTGCAAGGCATCCAGCCCCTTTACACCAGCTGCTTTCAAAAAATCCGGCTTACCAACCAGTACAGCACGCTCCTCCACTGTGGCGGAGATGCCGCCACCGGTGGTCGAGTTAAAGTTCGACGATTTGCTCAGCGCGAATCCTTTTTCTTTGGCAGCATTAACCAGCGCGGTGGCAAGCGGATGCTCACTGTTTTGTTCGGCGGATGCTGCCAGTCGCAGTAGGTCATGCTTTTCAAAGCCCGCAACAGGGAAAATCTCTGTTAACGACGGCTTGCCTTTAGTTAATGTGCCAGTCTTATCGACAACTATAATTTCGACTTTTTCCATGATCTCTAAGGCCTCGGCGCTTTTGATGAGTACACCGGTTTTAGCTCCGCGCCCCACGCCAACCATAATCGACATCGGTGTTGCCAGCCCCAGTGCGCAGGGACAGGTAATGATCAGCACAGCGACGGCATTCACCAGAGCATACGCCAGACGCGGCTCCGGCCCGATCAATGCCCAGGTCGTAAATGTGAGCAGGGCAATGACAATGATCGTTGGTACAAAAACACCGGCAAAGCGGTCGGCCACATGTTGAATGGGCGCGCGGCTGCTCTGTGCCGCGGCGACCATGCGCACAATCTGCGCCAGCACTGTGTCGCGTCCTACCTTGGTGGCCTTCATCAGGAATGAACCTGTCTGGTTGATTGTCGCCCCGGTCACACTATCGCCGACTCCCTTATCCACAGGGAGCGGCTCGCCGGTCAGCATCGATTCATCGAGCGTGCTGCCGCCCTCCGTGATTGTTCCGTCAACCGGTATTTTTTCGCCTGGGCGTACGCGCAGGATATCGCCTTCATGCACCTCGTCGAGCGGGATGTCCAGCTCCTCGCCATTCCGCACTACGCGTGCCTGTTTCGGTGCCAGCCCCATCAGCTCTTTGATGGCACTGTTGGTGCGTCTACGGGCGCGCTGCTCCAGCACCTGTCCCAGCAGCACTAAAACAATGATCACGGCGGCGGATTCGAAGTAGAGCGCCACTTCGCCGTGGTGGCGGAACGATGCAGGAAAGATCGCAGGGAACAGTGTTGCCATGGCGCTGTACAGATAGGCTGTGCCCGTGCCAACAGAGATCAGGGTGAACATGTTCAGGTTGCCTGTGACCACCGACTTCCAGCCACGCTTGAAGAACGGCAGCCCGGCCCATAAGACCACCGGCGTTGTCAGCGCAAATTCGATCCATTTGGAAATGCTGGGAGAAACCACTCTAGCGATCAGGTTGCCGGGAAGCAGATGCCCGCCCATCGCGATAATGAAGACCGGCAGGGTTAGCACCGCACCGATCCAGAACCGGCGCATCATGTCGTTCAGTTTTGCGTCGGCATCTTCGTCGGTTGCCTTTATTGGTTCAAGTGCCATGCCGCGTTTGGGGTCTTCCTTCATGCTCGTATCTCCTTTGTCTTTGCGCGAGCAGTATACCATAAATAATTCGGCTACACCGAATTATAAAATTCCGCCTTGCGGAATAGCAATAGCGAGGGGTGGTTTATGAGGAGTCGGTTTTGGAAATGTTATAGGTTAGAGGATGATAAATCATAATCCCAATCTTAATCGTCCACCAACATCGTCGGATGAAGCTTGACCAGGGTGATGATTTAGTTCGTGAAAAACGCGTCATGGGGTGTAGGGTTGCTTCTAGGAAGCAATTTGCGTACACCGAATGTTTATTCGTCAAAGGCGCACCATGGGGTTTCATGATCTTTGCTTGGCTCGCAGAGCCAACCCTACAGTTTCAACCATGATGAAGCTTGCAAGTTGTGCGGCAGACACAAATGCGTAAGAGCAACGAGTTATCACTTGACTAACAACTTTTTGGAAATAACAATTAACTGTTTTTTCTAGTCGTTATCAATAATTTCGCGACCAACACAGGCGAGACGCCTGTGCTACTTTAAAAACAACAAATTTTATTTCCCCAAACGCGCAGCGTTTGTTGCTAAAGCAGCGGGCGCATAACCATCAACTTATCAATGAGTACGCATAGCTTTCGCATATTGAATAGCCTCATTTGGTAGTGGTGACTAGCTGCTTTAGAGACACAGCATAAAAGCGACAAGGTCTTTCTTTTCCGTCTGGCTTAGGTGCAACTGCTGAATCAGGTTGAAATATTCGACAGTGTCATCCAAGGTCAAGCAGCGTCCGTCATGCAGATAGGGGGGTGAGTCTTTGATACCCCTTAAAGGAAACGTCTTGATGCTGCCATCGTGGGCCATCATCATGCCATTGTCCATCTCCTGCTTATAGAAGCGTTCCGCCTTCAGATTGTGCATACTGTTATCAGTATAATAGGGGGCCGCATGACAAGCGTTGCATCTGGCCTTGCCATTGAAGAGCACCTCTCCGCGCAACTCACTTTCGGTTGCCTTAGCCTTATCAAGCTCGCCATATATATTGAGTTTGGGTGCTGGAGGAAAGTCCAGGATCGCCATAAATTCAGCCATAAAGTGAACCTGTGATCCGCGCTCCAGAACATTTACGCCCTTTTTGGCGGCCATGCAGTGATCGCCGTCAAAGTAGGCACCCCGCTGTTCGAATTCGGCAAAGTCCTCCACCGTCTTAAGTGCCCGCTGCGAACCGAACAACCGCTGAACATTGACACCGCGCAATGTGGGGGTCTCAATACGGTGGCGAAACTCCTGTGGACGGATGTCGCCTACCAGATGGTTGGCACCATTGGCATGTCCATTGGCATGACAGTCAAAACAGGTCACGCCCAAACTTGGACGATCTGTCCTGCGGTCTTCAGTCGCGTTAAACTGCTGCTGTGGGAACTGAGTCAACATAAGTCGCAGACCTTCCAGCTGTTTTGGATTAACAATCCCATTGAAAATCTCGTAATAGTTATCAATGGTGATCAGCCTTCCCTTAGCCACGTCACCAAGATCGGGGCGGGTGGTTAAATAGATAGCCGGTGCCGGGTCAGGCAGAACATGCTCTGGCAAGCGGAAGTCCAAGTCAAAACGTACCAGCCGCGGCAGGAGTTTTGTGATCATCTCAGGAAAGAGCATACCGCCCTCAGCATGGTCCGCAAACGGGAGCGGCTTGTACGGGAAGAGTCCCTGGCTTTTGATCTGCTCGGGAGTCAGCTTGTCAAGCTGTTCCCATGTAACGCCCCGTAATCTGGCGGTCACCCCAACCGGGATGGGTTTTCCGCCGGACATAGTAATGTTGTCGGAAACCTTCACTGAAAGATCGTAGCGGGAGTTAAGCATGGCATCATGCTCTTTAGCGCGTTCGGCCTTGACGGCCATGCGTCCAGCTTTGATTTGCTCGAAGGTCATATCCTGATTAATCGGACCATAACTGGAGACAATCTTCTGCGTCTGCGAAGGGACGACAGACACGCCTGTTCCAGGTTGGTCTTGCGCTGACACATCAAGCGCGCCAGTCAGCATACCGATGCTCAAAAAAGCAGCGGTCAGATTCATTGTTTTAGTCATTGCTATATCTCCTGTGGTTGTTTATATGAGTAAAATACAATATGTGACTTTAGGCGGCTATGGGGTGAAACCCTACCACATACGGCAATCGTTACTTCAGAAGGTCACGACCAACTTTGCCATGCCCTTTGAGTTGCAATCCAGCTCAATCCTGACGGAGTGCGGCATTCCCGGAGATCGGAGTTGGGTATCGCAGGACGACCCAGTACGTTGAAAGAATGAATGTTACGATAGTGACGACCTGAATCACCATGGCCCTTTCTGATGATAAGCCGCCAGCCGATAAGGCGGTGAACACGACTAGGAGCGAAAACTCACTGGACTGCGCCAAACGCACTGACAACTCTCGAGATAACTCTATCGATTCTCCGCTCTTTTGGAATGCAAAACGAAATATGTGTGCTTTCAAGGGCACCAGGATTGCACCGAAAACAATTGCTGCGAGAAGGAGTCGGGGTGCTAAGCGCAGATCTAAGTCCGCCCCAACAGCAAAGAAAAAAAGGATAAGGAAGAACTCGCGCAAAGGCTTCAGGTGCTCGGCAATGACAACCGCAACCCAACACGATGCAATTGAAAGCCCAGCTACGAAAGCTCCCATCTCGTAAGAGAGGCCAAAAAGGTGTGAGGCTTCAGCCCATAGCAGACACCACCCCAGTGTTGCAACGAATGTGTACTCCTGAAATCTATCGAATTTTGTGAGTAACGGTGCCATCACGTAGCGTACGCCAACAAAGGTTAGTATGCAGAGGAGCGCAAACTTTCCCACTAGCATTGCAAAGGTCACCAACACAAAATCGCTCATTTCCCCGGTGATGAGAAGGAGCACAAGAATGGCCAGCAGATCCTGAAGAAGAAGGACGCTAGTCATGACCTCGCCAGTTTGTTTGTGGTGCAGTGCAGTGGTAGGGATCAACTTCAGACTGATCATCGTGCTTGAAAACATCATAGCTGCGCCGAAAATCAGGGCACCGCGCATATCATAGTTGAGCATCCATGCGAAAAGAAATGACACGCCTCCAAAGAACACTGAGGTACTAAAGGTAAGGAGCGCAGTTCTGCGAAAGAGTTTAACAAGCTTCAGTGGCTGTAAGTTAAGACCAATGATAAAAAGTAGAAGTATGATGCCAAAATGAGCTATTTTTTCGATATGGTCGGTGTTTCGGATTATGGCAAGCCCGTTTGGTCCACAGGCAAAGCCGATTGCGATATAGGCTACGATGATCGGCTGCTTGGCATAGAGAAAAAGCGTTCCCAGCGCGGCAGCACCCACAACGATTACGCTTAATTGAAATATGATGTTATCAAAATTCATGGAATCGTCATCCGATACCGTCGCCTGCTATCGTCGTCCATAGTCGCCTTAGACATGCCAGGTGGTCTCACCCGTATAGCGGCAGCGCGCTCCAGTCTCAATATGCGCTGTCAGGTAATCGGACAGATCCTGTCCCTCATCGCTCTCTTTGAACATGTTAATCGTATCCCAGATGCATGTGCCGACATCACGCCCCGGACCTATTGGCTCGTCCGGATTGAACTTCACGCATCCAATGCGACCGCGCTTGGCTGCCAAGCGCAGGAACACAGCTAGCCGTATGAGTTTGTCGGCTATTGCTTTGTACTCATCAGCATCCGTTTCTCTGCTCAACTGTTCCTGCAATTCGGCTTGCAACCTCAAGACTGCGGTACTGAAGTTGGGGTCTGAAAGCTTTAGAGTGCGACCGCTAAAGCCGATTCCTTTGCACACTTTCGTCTCCAGCGCTGTATCCGGCGTTACGATTACAGGTTCTGCAAACTTATCGCGATAGATCTGCATCTCCTGTATGGGGATTGACTGCCCGGGACGCGAGAGCAAGTTGTGGATGTAGATCAAACCATTGTGGTGCTTGAATAAACCCAGATCAAGTCCATCATACACGATTTGCCAGAAATTGCCCTTGGCCGCGAAAACATAATCCCCGGGCGCGGTAGCGGTGTAGACGCGGGCGCCATGCGTGGCCATTGTCCCGTTCAGGAAGCTTTCGGCAAGGATGATCGTCGTCTTCTCAAATAGGGCGCGGTGGTGCAGGCGCTCCCGCATCCTGGCCTCCTCGTCCGCCAAATGGTCTTTGATCTCAGCCAGAAGCTGCGTCCCCACGCTGCGGGCCATCTCGATGTCATGGGCCAGGGTCGCTTCGGCACGGATCCACCTCCGGCCCTCGAACTCCTTGCACGCATGAAGTTGCCGCAGGATTTCGGGTGTCCACCACTGCGAAAGATCCCAGGTTGCACGCATGTAAACTCGTATGTCGGGATCCTGCTCGCGGATGACGGCTTCGCGTTCCACGCCTCTGGCAGCCTTGGCATACACATTGAGAGCATGAATAGAGCTCTCCCATTCGCGGCATGCCACGGCCATTTCATTGTGATCGTACTGTATGAAAGCCTTTTGCATGGCATCAAGCAACGGATTCAATGTTTTTTTATTCATGGTGTCTCCTTTGTGGTCATCTGTTAGATCATAGTCACATCAGAGTTGTACTCTCTACAACCCCGCCTTTTCCAGAGCAAACAAGAGCAGCGCGATGACCGCCACTAATGGAAGAATGACCGCCCAGGGGTTGCGGACGGGCAGCACGTCGATCAGCGTCTTACCGCCAAAATCGCCAAACGCCAGAATGCGTCCTTTAATTTTAGGATAGACCGCCGCATACAAACCAGCTCCGATCAAGATGCCGATCACGCCGACCAGCGCATCCAGTGCTCCGTGTGCAACCGCGCCCACCGAGGTGCCCGGGCAGTAGCCGAGCATACCGAAGCCGATCCCGAAGATCAACGGCCCCGGGATGTTGGCTCCCAGCGAACCCGCTTTTTTGTGAAGCTTGACCCACCCCAGCCCGCGCATGGCATAGACACCGAGCATACCTGTAGCCATGGCGGTCAGCATGATCTTCAGTACGGTGAAGTCCTGTAACAGGAGCTGGCGCATGATGATTTCGTAGTCGCACACACGTCCTTTCTGCAGCAGGAAGCCGAAGCAGAATCCGAACAGAAGGCCAAGTGTCAACTGCAGTCGTTTATTGTTGTGAACTCTGGTAAACATGGTTTGGCTCCGCCCGCATTAAAGTACGCGGTAGATAAACATGGCTGTGGCAACGCCACTGATGAAGAAGCAAGCTGCGGCCAGCCAGCTCCCTAGAACAAGCTGCATGGTGCCGCTGATGCCGTGACCGCTTGTGCATCCACCTGCCCAACGCGCACCGAACCCGAGGCAAATCCCCCCGGCAAGGGCCACCGCCAGCCGCGTAAATATGTTGGCGCCAAAGGCAGCTTCCCACATCGACGGCACCCAGTCAAACCGGAATGTACCGGATATCCCGGCAGAGACCAGCGCGCCGATGAACACGCCGATCACCAGCACCCAGCCCCAGTCAACACCGAGTTTGTTCTCTTGATAATAGAGCTTTTTCTCAACCTTCGGACCGCGGATGGCGCGCTCGATCATCCCGGCGGATTTGGTGAACGCGGTCGAGACCCCCAGCGGGCTATCCGAAAACAGGAATGTAAGCCAGGATAGAACGCCGATTCCAGCCCCAACCGCATACGGCGACCAAGTTTGGTCGCGAAGCACTTCAATCACTGTGTTCATGTTAATCTCCTCATCCTCTCTACGCTATCCCGCGAGACCGTCAAATCGTACTCGACCGTGGCAACCGTTGCTAAAGAGAGAGCCGCGCCACAAATAACCACTGCAATCAAAAACACCAAGGCAGGTGCTCTCTTCAATACGGGCCTAGAACTTAAGAGTGTTTCTTGGCAACCACTTCGTCGATCCAGTAACCTTTTAGCGTCTCGATTTTGATAAGCATAATCAGCCTCCTTGCTGTACCTTTCGGTTTTAACCGCCTAGGGACGTTTGCGCAGCGCGCAGCGCACAACCTCGTCGGCGCGTGTGGCCTTCATCCAGGTTCGCTGCGAGAGCACCACGGCGAAGGCAACAACCGCAAGTGCGGTGTAGAGCACCCCCAGGATCAGCAACAGCAACCCTTTTTCACGCGTCGACCAAGGCAGGTAGAGTAGCAACCCGAGATGCAGCAGCACCAAGCCGAATCCCAATATGAAACGCATCAGGCACAGCCCCAAGTAGCCGATTACGCCTTGACGCGCACCTTGCACGCCCTTCACGTAGCAGGTCGCCGCTTTGACGCTTACCAAGTGAAGCGCGCTCTTCTTCTCCTGCCATACCAACTGCGTAAGCAACAGGCATGCTAATTTGCTGAAATATTTCGCCATAGTGCTGCTCCATTGCCCGGCTATTTTTTATGTCCAAGCACGAACCCGATGGTGAAGGCACACAGAGCCGATATTCCTATGGCCTTCCATGGGTCTTCGTGAACCTTGTGGTCAACACGCAAGGCAGCGTCTTTGCCTCGTTCCGCGGCACTCTCTTTGAGCTCACTCAGGTATTCCGCACCGTGCTGGACTTTGCCTTTCACATCAGCTTCCAAATCGTGGAGCACTCCTTTCAGAGCCTCATACTTACTGGTGATAAGTTCACTGATGTCCTCCTTGCTTTCATGCGCAGCTTCGTTGAGTAACGCAAGTGCCTCGTGTATTTTTTGTGTCTCTTGTGTATCTTGTTTTTTCATTTTACTTCTCCTTATTCACTCTTAATTAAACAACCAATTTGGACTTGATCACCAACAGACTAGGTTAGGAAGATTGAGTTTTCATTTCTAACGCCGTGGTGCTGTGTTTGTTTCCTGAATTATTAAAATATTAGCACACTATAGCATTAAGCGCAAAGAAAAAATCATCAGATGCAAGCAAGCATCTTCTGCTTGCAGAAAACATTTTTATTCAAGCAGGAAGCTTGAGGTGCTTCATCTATACGGAGTGAAGAAGTGCGCGAATGCGCGAGTGAAGAGGTCGCGCCTTTGGTGCGGGAGCAACGTAGCTCCGATTTCCAATCGGACATGTCCGGTTGTAAACCGGAGCTACAGGCGTTCGGCTGCGCCTTTGCTGCAGGTTCATGAAAGGCGCGCCCCGGGGTGTAGGGTTGCTTCTATGAAGCAATTAGCGTATGCCGGCGATTGTTCGTCAAAGGCGCGCCATGGGATTTCAGAATCTTTGTTTGGCTCATCCGTCTTCGTTCCGCAAGCGGAACTACGCCGGACAAGTACCGCCAACTCTACACATTTTAACTTTCATGAAACCTGCAAGTCGCACGACAGACGCAAGTGCGCTACAGGCTACGGTAGACAACAACCGGCCAAACGCTGAAGCGTGAACAACAAACGGCTGCCATGTAAGGTTTGTTGTTCAGCCTTTCTTGTCGCGCCGTAGCCTTGGCGAAGGAGGAAGGCTGCTCCAAAGCGGGTTATTGAGACGTTACCGTAAAAGTGATGTCACCTCTAAATCGTGGCTGGGGTGTCCTTTCAGGACACATAAATGCGGGGTCCGGATACCCAGGACGTTGTCCCGGGCTATGGTGAATCCGGCCCGTTGGGCCGGTACTACGAACAATCCTAATCAAACAGCGGCCGCCTGTGGTTGATCGAAGCAGATTAAGATTAAGAGTGCTCCCCGACAACATGTTTTTAAGGATCAACATGTTTGTCTTGCGCTTTGGTAAGGGCCTAATGGCTGCGTGATTGAGCATAAATCTGCTTGTTTGATTCAATGGGTTAAAGTAAACTTTAATTTGATTAGGGAATAATACTCTGAGGAGAACGAAAGGATTTGAGCAATATGCGTCATGTATTGGTTTTGGTTAACCCCGGGGCGGGATCCCGTGATCGCACTGCGGAAATTCGTGTGGCCATGCGGGAACACTGGGAGGGCGCTGGCCGCTACGTTTCAATTGAATCGTCTTATAGCGCGGATGATGGCCGGGATAAAGCGTGCGCCGCCATCGCTGACGGTGCTGACACAGTCCTTGTCGCCGGCGGAGACGGAATGATCAACTCACTGCTTCCTGTACTTGCGAAGCATGATGTGACGTTCGGCGTGATACCCACAGGAAGCGGGAACGGATTCGCCAGGCATTTCGACATTCCGTTGGACTTATCAGAGGCGATAGCCTCGCTGCGGCGCGCCCGCCCTCGCTCTATTGACATGGGCTGTGTGGCAGGAATTCCCTTTGTGGTAACATGCAGCTTTGCTTGTGAAGCCGCCATTGTTGAGAGCTTCGAAAGCTTCCCAGTCAGGGGGGTGCTTCCCTATGTCTTTTCAACAGTCTATCAGGCCTTCAAGTATGAACCTCAGCCAACCACGCTGTACCTGGAGGACAACTCTCAAGTGATGTTTGAGGAACCGATCATCTTTACCTTTGCCAACCTCTCCCAATACGGTGGAGGTGCTGTTATCTCGCCGACAGCCGATCCGTGTGACGGAATGATCGAACTCGTCGTCGTTGAGCGCAAGGTGTTGCCCGGTCTATTGCTTCAGATACCAAACATTCTCGCCGGCGATATCAAGAAACTCACTGATGTGTATGCCATCTCCTGCAGGAAGGCGCGAGTTGTGAGGGAGAACCCAGCTCCCATTCAGATTGATGGCGAACTTGTTGACGCACCTGCTTCTGTCACCGTTGAAGTCAAACATCAAGCACTGAAAGTCCTGATTCCGCAGCGCCCTCAGAATCAGTAACAGAAGACACGGAGTTTTTTTACCCGCGAATCTACGCAAAAGACGCGAAAAACACGAAAGGGGGCATAGCTGATTTTTAACCACGAAAATCACGAAAAACACGAAAGGGGGCATAGCTGATTTTTAACCACGAAAATCACGAAAAACACGAAAAAGTTACGTCGCTGATTTGAAAACACAAGGGGCCGAGTGCTGCATGGCTACCTGTGCTACTTTACAAACTCTTGCAAACGACTTGCAATTCACGACTTGCAATTCACATGCTCGCTTGGGACCCGACAGCGCCGTTTTTCATGTTTTTTTCTTTTTTTATGATTTGCACTTGCTTAATGGTGACACTATCAGCTACAGTAGTGCTCTCTTTTTGCTCGGGTGGTGAAATGGCATACACGCATGCTTGAGGTGCATGTGGGGAAACCCGTGGGGGTTCGAGTCCCCCCCCGAGCACCATTCTAAAATAAGCCCTTATCAAAGGGCAAGGCAACATGTTGGTCCTTAAAAACATGTTGTCGGGGCCAATCTTAATCCCAATCTTAATCCCAATCCTAATCCTAATCCCAACCCTTATCTCTTTCGACCAGCCACAGACAGCCATTGTTTGATTAGGATTACGATTAGGATTGAGATTAGGAACACAAAACGCCTACAGCCTAAAAACCTAAAATCCTACAGTGCTATTCCGCGGGGCGGAATCATATAATTCGGCGCAGCCGAATTATTCCTAGCAACTAAAGTGCCCGCACGGCGCGCTTGCAACTACTTTTTTAAACTTTGTCGTAAACTTTGCAGTAAACTTTGCAGTAAACTTTGCCGTGAGCTTTGTCGTTAAAGCTTGCGGCTTGTATTGCACCCCGCTGTCCTTTTCCGGCCCGCCCGGCCCGCGCCCTGCAATTTCAAACCTTAAATCGCGCACGTTCAAACCTTTCGATGCCTTTCGACTCCCTTCAGCTCCTGCCTGTCAGCGTTTACCGATTTTATCGCTTTTCTATTTAAATCTGCTTTTTCTCGCTGTTTACGCTTGCCAAAACGATGTCGTTTAAGCTATAAAGGGTGAGTTTGACACTTTTTGAACTTTTGTCATCCTAGCTGATTGCAGGCTGATGAGGTGTATTTAGAGAGTCCGCTGTCATTTGGTGGCGGGCTTGCATATTATTTAACCAAGGAAAAACTGAATGAGTATTCAAGAGACACGCAAGACTATGAGCATGCTGCCTGGTGATGAGGTTCGCCAGATTATGTGGCGCTACTCTGATCGTTATGATGTTCAGATGGCAGTAATGGGTGCCCGCTCAGTGGCGCGCGGTTTGGTTGCGCGTCTAGTTGCGGATGGTGAGCGCAATACGCATGAATGGACCGCTGCCAAGAACACTATGTATCAGGCTTTTGATGATTCCGGCATTACTGCTGCGGGTTTGGATACCTCCTATGGCGGCATCATTGATGGTCCGCGTAACTTTGCGCTGGCTCTGATTGCCTACGAGCTTTCCTGGGTTGACGGGGGGGCTTCCACCACCTCGCTGGTCAATAATCTTGCGCTAGCCCCGATTGTTGAGAAGGGCACACCAGAGCAGAAAGAACGCTACATGACGCTCTGCTGCCCGCCGCAGCCCGGTGAAGATCGCAAAACCTGGCGCGGTGCCTTTGCATTGACCGAACCGCTGCCCTATGTGGGAGTTGACACCGGTGTCCTGAGCGGTAAAGTCCGCGTGGCCGAGTGGAAAGAGGGCGAGGAGCCAATGCTGCAGGTTGAAAAACGCGGACGGTTCATCACCAACATGGAGGCAGCCAATTTCGTGACAGCTGCGGTTGACACAGGCGATGAGCGGATTAAAAGTTCCTGCATGATTATCCTGGAAGAGGGGGATGAGGGGATCTTTGACCGTGGCAGCCCCACGCTCAAAATGGTCCACCAGCTCTCCAACACCTGCGATCCGATCTTTAACCTCAAGGTGCCGGCCAGCCGCATTGTCGGCGGCTACACCATTCAGGATGGTCAGATTGTTCCGAACTTGAACCACAGTGAGATCATTGAAGCTGTGTTCTCACGCACCCGCGTCACCGTGGGCGTGATGACTGCTGCCAAGCTGCTCTCCGCAGTTGAGCCTGTGATTCGCTATCACCGCACCCGTTTCCGCGGCGCGGTCGGCATTGAAGAGGGCTCGCCCCGTTATGATTTAGGGCTGCAGATGAAAGAGGATGCGCTGCACCGCCTGGCTGATCTGTGGGCTACCGGCGAGGCGGCTTCGTCGCTTGGGTTTGAAACCACACGGCTCTACGATGACATCACCCCGATTGAAGATCAGGCCAATGCCCAGCTGGCGGAGGCAGGCATCAACGGCGGACGTGCGAAGATGAAGGCGCTGCGCGAGCCGCAGGAGCGCGCCATTGAGTGCATCCAGTTGATGATGCTGCCTGAGGGAGAGCGCGATGAGTCGCGCGTGCAGGAGCTTTATGATGATGTGATGGTGCGCTATGTCTGGCTGGACGCAATCACCAATGTGCTGTGTCCTGCCTGCAAACTCTGGGATACCGGCCATGGGGCCAACATGCTGCGCGAAGCGGTCAGCATGATGGGCGGCTATGGAATCACTGAGGATTGTCCCGGATTCCTCTTTCAGAAATGGAATGACGCGCAGCTGGAAGCAACCTATGAGGGCCCTGAAGTGGTACAGCGCCGTCACATCAGTGTGACCATGAACAACCCGGTCTTTTTGGCCCAGGTTGACCTGTGGATCCACAACCTCACCAAACTCGCGGCCGAGCAGCCGGAGAGCGGCGCAGCCGCGCTGGCCGCCGGCTTTGAGATGTGGAAGTGGGCTCAGAAATATCTCAGCACAGCCGCGGACGCAAGCGGAGCGCGACTCTACCGAAATCAGCGTCAGGGCGTGCTCTTCCCGCTAACCGATGCAATTGCATGGCTGGTCGCCGCCCGCTCGCTGATCGCCGACGTGCAGGAGCTGGCTCAGCAGGGGGCTGACCACCCGGTGGTCGGAACGGATATTAAGGGCTATGTGAACACCTTCAATGACCTGTGTAATATCCAGAGCGCCCGCGCCGCTGGTGAGGTTGGGCGTATCTGCGCTGAGCTTTTCTACGGTTATGTCGACAACGCCGAGCAGACCGGCGGAGCAGCAGCTGAGTTTCAGGCTTGCCGCGCCAAGCTGGACGCTTCGCTGGCTGGCTCTAAGCTGGCAAAAGACCGCGCCGGTAAAGCACTGGCCACGATCATGATTCCCGAGGCGCTGGACTACCCGGCTTAGGGGTTGGGGTTTTTGGGATAGGGGATAGGGGATAGAGTTTGGAGTTCGGGTCAGTGAGTAATGCCACCAGGTCACTAAGTCACTGGTCAAAAGCTACCTTGTTTTTAATGCGAGATGAACTATGAGTACAGTCGAACGAATGAAGATGGAGGCCGATATTGTCTGTGTCGGCTTTGGCCCTGCCACGGCTGGTTTTCTGACCACCCTGACCAGAGCCCTGCTCAAGGAGGACGGATCGCCGGCTTTTGAGAGCAAGGTTATGCCGGGTATGCCATTGCAGATCATGTGCTATGAGCGTGCTGATGACATCGGTTTCGGTGTCTCGGGCGTTGTCACCAAGGGCGCCTTTATCAAAGCCTCTTTTCCTGATAAGGATCTCACAAAAGAGATCCCAAACGCAGTGGCAGCGAGTGATGAGAAGGTGGCCTATCTCTTTGATTATCTCGGGGTGAGTCAACGTGACACTGGCACCAAGTTCGTGGATGCTGTCTTTAAGGGCGGGCGTTTTTTCATGGGTAAGTGCCCGGAGGCGGCTGAACTGCCGTGGATTCCCCCTTTCCTGCGCAAGGAGGGGGGGATTGTGATGTCGATCGGCTCTTTCATCTCCTGGGTTGGAGCAGAGCTGATGAGCAGCGGGCTGGTGCAGATCTGGCCCGGCACCCCGGTGAGCGAGCCTGTGTTTGAGGGTGATAAGGTGGTGGGCGTGCGGCTGGTAGATCAGGGCGTTGATCTGCAGGGCAACCCTGACCCAGCCACCTTTATGCCAGGCATGGATGTTCACGCCCCTTTGGTGGTGGTTGGTGACGGCCCCGTGGGCTCAGTTGGGCGCAAGCTGGACGATCACTTCGGGCTGCCGGAGGGCAATCATCAGCATGACTGGGCCGTTGGCATGAAGGCTGTGATTGAGCTGCCCGAGAGCTGCACCCTGAAACCAGGCACTGTGATTCACACCCTGGGCTACCCTGAGCAGGAGATTTTTGGCTTCATGTATGTTTATCCGGATCGCACAGCTTCGCTCGGTATCTTTGTGCCCTCCTGGTTTGATTCACCGGTGCGTACCACCTACACCTACCTGCAACACTGGATGCAGCACCCATACATCTGGCGCCATATCGAGGGTGGCCGCCTGCGCTCCTGGGGTGCCAAGAGCTTGCAGGAATCCGGAGTTCGCGGTGAGCCCTACCTGACCGGCGATGGCTATGTCAGGATCGGAGAGGGCTCCGGAACCACCAATGTTCTGACCAACTCCGGGGTGGATGAGGCCTGGCACAGCGGCGTGCTGCTGGCCGAGGGGGTGATCGACCTGCTTCAGCGCGGCGAGACCTTCACTAAGGCTAACCTGGATGCAACCTATGTAAGACGTCGGCGTGAAGATAAATTGAACGCGGATTTGCAGAAAGCCAAGCGCGCCCGTGATGGATTCCAGGATGGCTTCTTTAAAGGCATGATGGGCACTGGCATGACCGGCATGACCAATGGCGCCATGAATGTGTCGTCACAGTCGCGCCCGCCCTCGCAGCGTATTAAAACGTTGCTGGAGACCTTTGCCGGACGCATCTCAGAGGAAGATCTGGCTGCAGCAGTGGCGCAATGCGCCAAAGACAAACAGCCGCTGCATGACACCCTGATGGTGCTGGCTGGCTGGCCTGAGATTAAAATGGATGGCGAGCTGCTGATGTCGCACCAGGATGTCCTGTTCAAGGGCGGCAAGGTGCAGGCAGCCGGCGGTTTTGCCAATCATGTCACCTTTGCTCACCCTGAGATTTGCCGCACCTGTAAGGAGCGAACCTGCATTGAGATCTGCTCAGCGCAGGCGATTATGCCCGGTGAAGAGGGCGAACCACCTGAATTTGACCGTGAAAAGTGTATCCACTGCGGAGCCTGCGTCTGGAGCTGTTCCAAGGCGCTGCCCAAAGACCCGGAGAAATCCAATGTGCTCTTTGGCGCTGGTTCCGGCGGACTACACTCAAATGAAAATTAACCAAATGGAGAATAAAACAATGGAAGGTTTGCAAATTGTTGTATGCGGTACGCTGGTGCCTGATCCGCTGCAGACGCTTGAACCAGTTACCACCCCCACAGGGCCTGGTTTGAAGAACGAGACCATGCTTCCCTCAGTGCTTGACCCATGGGCCGCGCACTCGCTTTACGAGGCCGCCAACCTGGCCAAGAAGGTTCCCGGCAGCAAGGTCTATCTGGTCAGCCTTGGTCCGAAAGCCAAGTTGCAGCAGTTGATGATGACGGTGGCACAGAAGGTTCCGTTTGAACTGGTCGCCATTGACGGCACGGCGGGCGGCTTCACCGATGCCATGGAGGTCGCTAAAACTCTGGCTACCGCGATTGAAGCCATACCAGGGCTGGATAAAACCCGTCTGCTGGTTTTCGGCGGCTGCGCCTCAGCCTCGCGCGACGCTGGTGTGACCATGCAGCTGATCGGCGAGCAGCTGGGGATCACTGATCAGTTTGTCGGCGTGGATGAGATCAGCATGAGCGACGATGGATCATTCTCTGTTCTGGAGCGCATTGAGGGAGGTCAGTATCTGGCCTCCACCTGCGCTGGGGCCCCGGCTGTGTTGGCATGGGCTACCGGCTCGCTGCCCGAGCCTCCCAACAACCCGCAGGTGGGCATGGCGAACATGCGCTTTGTGATGCCGGCACTGCAAAAGGCACAGCCTGCTGCAGTCGGTGTGGGTGGTATTAACTTTGAGAAGAGCGAGGTCCCCGCGCAGAAACGTGCGACCCGGATTGTCAAAGATGTGAGCGCCGATGTGATTGCGGCTGAAATTGTTGAGTGGATTAAGGGCTAGGGGGAGATTTGTCATGGCTGATATATTATTAGTTTTACACACTGGATCTGATGGAAGTTTTTCAAAGGGCGCGCTGGAGTCAATCGCCACAACCGTTGATTTAAGCAGCAAGCTGGGGGGCTCTTTTGCAGTGGGGGTGATCGGTGCCGGTGCAGGAGCGGCGGCTGATACAATTGCCGGCTGCGGGGCTGAGAAGTTTTATGTGGTTGAGGATGAGGCTGTGGCCGCACCGCGTTATTCATCGGACGTTAAAGCCGCAACCGCCTTAATCCAAAAGGCGGGGGCGCAGATTGTGCTGGCACCCGGATCGTCGCGCTTTGCACGCTGCATGCCAGGGGCGGCATATCGCGCAGGCGCCCAGATTGACACCCATATTGTGGCACTCGCAGTTGAGGCGGGTGTTTTGAAGGCCCAACGCTGGTATTACCGTCAGCGCATTCTGACAACCCTCAGCCGCGCGGCCCGTCCCTGGGTGCTGTTGATTGAAGGCGGCATTCAGCCTGCCTGGCAGGGTGCGGCTGGCGTGGCCGATGCAGAGAGCGTCGCGGTTGAGTTCACCGATGCCGAGCTGCGCACAACCATCAAGGGGATTGAGTCGCCCGCAACCGATGCTCAGACCATTCGTCCTGATGCGGCACTGCTCTTTGTGGCTGGAGCGGGGTGGACCAAGAAGCAGGCCGACGGCGCGTATCACATCCGTGATGCCAGCAATTTGATCCAAGGCTTTCTCAAGAAGGCGGGCGCGTCCTTGGGCAGCAGTAAGTCTTTGGTTGATCTGCAGAGCGATGGACAGGAGACCCTGAGCTTTATGTCGCATATGAATCAGGTGGGACAGACTGGTACAACGCCGCGTCATGCCAAGGGTCTCTCCACCTGTTGCCACGGGGAGGAGCCGCATGCGGTTGGCTGGCGTTTTATCAATGAGCGCCGCGCGATAAACATGGATGCTAACTGCGGCTGGGCGCAGGGCAAGGCCGATGTGGTTTACATTGCCAATGCCTTTGAGGTGATTGCCAAGGTCAACGAGCTACTCGGGTAAAGTTTGTAGTACAGGCTTTAGCCTGCTCCCAAGCGGGTTATTGAGGCGTGACAATAAAAGTGATAATGGAGTAGTGCAAGCATCTTGCTTGCAGAAAATGTTTTCATTCAACAACTTATGAGGATGGTTGTCTGAACTTCTTGTTTTGCACGACAGGAGTTGAAAGAATAACAACTAACCGACTGTGCGGCGAGCTGCGAAAAAACGATGGGGCAACTCGAAGTTCTGTTGAATCGGAGTTCGGGTCACTAAGCAATGCACCGAGTCACATGGTCACCAAGTCACCAGGCCAAAAACAGCTTGTAGCAGGATTAACGATCATGAAATTTATATTAAAACACGAGAACATTGAGTTGTGCAAGTTGTTGAAACTTCAAAACCTGGCGCAGAGTGGCGGTGAGGCCAAGTTTTTTATCTCCGAAGGTCGGGTTAAGGTCAACAACGAGCTGGAGTTACGTAAACGCCGCAAAATCATTGCTGGCGACAGCATTGAGTTTGAGGGCACTGTGATCGAGGTGGAGCCGAGCGCATAGGGCAGGGCACAGAATTTCGTGTTAAGATTACAAGTCACGTTTTTAAAAGTGATCTCTGCATAGTTTGCGGGGACGGAGTCTTTTCAAAAACGATCATTTCGACATTTAAACAGCTCCGGAAATTGAACAGCCTTTTTTTGCGGCAGGTGAAAGGGCGTAAATTACTGGTTGAAATTGTAGGGCGCGGGCCGTGAACGCGCCGGCAGAGCGATTGTGCAGTGACACGCGAATCGAAGCAGTCAGACCACTGGACATAGACGTGAAAAACTTAGTGTTTTTGCCGTTTTTCTGAACAATAGTTCGTTTTATATTTGCACTTTACGCGCGTGTATTGCGTGGTTAGTGCCCACTATGAATGAAAACTAACAATTTAGTTTGTTTTCCTGTACCTCTTTTTTTAACCACGAAAATCACGAAAAGCACGAAAGGGGTGCGTAGCTGATTTTTAACCACAAAGAGCCTAGCGCAGCATAGCCGCAAACAATTTTTTTATCTCTCACAGAGGCACAGAGTTCTCAGAGCTATGAAAGGTTCAGAGTAATACACTGCTACTCTCTGTGTCCTCTGTGCCTCTGTGAGAGATAGAAAACGTGCATAAAAAACAAGAATATGAATGATAGTAGTACAAAGAGCCGCGCCAGAGCTCGGCGTTTCTAGGGGTTTCCTCATTTTCCACCTTAATGCTTTTTACCTAAACATGTTTCCTCGCAGAGCTCGCGGAGAGTTTCTGTCTACAAAAAAATCTAGTCCTGTATTGTAGGTATTCCTGTGATAAGGGTATTTCAAGCGATTAGCGACCCTGCGTAGCAGGGATGAAATACCCTTATCCTTTCGCGGAGATTCGCGGGCAAAAAAAATTATCACGCTACCCCATTTTTCTACCCCTCTATTTCTTGACCGCTAAAGCTCAGAGAGCGACAGCTGGTTTCTACCCCAAAAACAACCGAGCGCACCCTCTGCGCCTCAATGTCTCTGTGGCAAAAAACTGATTGCCTGCCTGTGCGTTGCACGCAGTCGGCTATGCTGCGCTGGGTTCCTTGTGGTTTCAAAAATAGATTAAGATATACTTTTCATAATCAATGAGTTGCATCATAAAACTCCTTAATATGATGTTATGCGAACGTTCGTATAATATCAGTATTGCCAGCTTTCACGAACTAATTTTAGCCTGATAAAGGCGCTTTAATTCAATCTACATATCTGAACACCAGATATTACGAACGCTTTTAATTGACCATTTTACAAATATATTGTAGAAAAACACGTTTGTTTTTGACAAAATCCATAAAATCTGTAATTATTCAATTATTACAAATCAAATACGACCCTAAATTGCGAACGTTCGTACAATAACTTGTTCGCTGAATAAGAAAATATGAGCATTATTCCGATATGTCCTAAATGTGGCACTCCGGCGATCGGAGTAGCCACCGAGGTTTTGCTACATTTTGCCAAAACCACGCCTCCGCCCGATAAACGATGGGCAGCCTGCGTATCCGCCTCGTGCCCTATAGCCTATTTTACTAGCGGACAGACCATCGAAATATCCGAACTAACCCAAGCCCTATGGTATAAGGACGCGCGCACGAACGTACCCATCTGCTACTGCTCCCAACTGAGCGCCTTCCCATTGATGCACGAGGCGCGTTAGTGGCTCGTGATGAATACGGAACGTTCGAAATCACGGTGGTCCTCCCAC
>JAQUCE010000015.1 GCA_028686345.1 Kiritimatiellia bacterium | reverse complement strand
TGCCTTGGCGCGGGCGACTGCGGGCGGCACTCGAGTGATCAGCTTATGCGGTGTAGTCAGCCGCATAGCGACTGACCCCCTTCCGCGCCTATTCCGTTTGACCAGGCGCGGAGTAGGAAGTCGTCCGTGGTGGGCAAGGGGTCAGCCCTTGAATTAGTTGTTTGGCTTGCGTTGTCAGCGAGCCTCGTGGTGGGCAAGGGGTCAGCCCTTGAATTAGTTGTTTGGCTTGCGTTGTCAGCGAGCCTCTGCTTTAATTTTTCCATGGCTAGACATGTCAGAGTGAAACATCCGGGTGCCCTATATCATGTGACTTGCAGAATGCTGGGTGATGCACTATCAGCAAACAGATTAGGCGCAGCCGAAATCTGATTGAAGAAAACAGAGAACCGAGCTCTCAGGTAGAGCAGTGCAAAAAGCTTTTAGATGAGATGAGAGTAATAGACAGTTACTAAACAACTAATTCAAGGGCTGACCCCAGTGCTGGGATGACCCCAGTGCTAGGAACAGGACAGTGCTAGGAACGCCTGTATTTCAAAGCGCAGCGCATGTGTAGTAGCCGCTCTGCGAGCGGCATGTGCTGCACTAAGGTCGGTTTCACTCTCAATAGTTGGTGCCTTGGCGCGGGCGACTGCGGGCGGCACTCGAGTGATCAGCTTATGCGGTGTAGTCAGCCGCATAGCGACTGACCCCCTTCCGCGCCTATTCCGTTTGACCAGGCGCGGAGTAGGAAGTCGTCCGCTATGCGGGCGACTGCAGTCGGTATGCGAACGACCTTGCAGCGCAAGCGTAAACTTTGTCGACCACTTGGCCGAGTTAGCCCAGTGTTTTTCCGTATTGGGCTGACCCGTGATCTCTGATCTCTGAGACCCTGGTTTTCTGCTTGCGAAAATTTAACGATGTTCATTTGAGATATTTTTAAAAATCTGCTAAAATTTACCCGAATTATGAAAATATCTAGACCTGAACGAAATACATTTCCAATCAACACTATGCTGGAGGGGCGCAAGGTTCTGGTTGTCGGCGGAGGACGCGTTGGACAGCGCAAAGTGGAGCTTTTGCTTGATGCCGGGGCCTCTGTGACACTGGTATGCCCTCATTCGGTGCCTGAGTTGACTGAACTGCGTGATGCCGCCCGAATCACGCACTGCCCGCGTCTTTTCGAGGATCGTGATTTGCAAGGCTCAGCACTGGTCTTTGCCTGCACTGATGACAAGCATGTTAACCGCCATATTTTGGAGCTTGCCAACGCTGCGGGCATCTTCTGCTGCTGTGCGGATGGCAACTGGCCTGATGGCGATTTTGTCACGCCCGCTATCTTACGCACAGGCAAGTTGCTGCTTTCGGTCTCAACCAGCGGTAAATCCTGCCGCCAGGCGCGCTTGGTGAAGGACAATTTAAGCAAGCACCTCCACTCCATCGAGAGCTCTGACCTGCTGGTGCTTGGCACCAGCCATGAGACGATCGGCCAGGAGGGACGGGCCGGCTATCATCTACTGCTGCGCGAGCGCGAGGCCATCGGCGCGATGATCAGCCAGGTCTGGGGGGTGCATGAGTTTTTTATCCTCAACACCTGCAATCGCATTGAGCTGGTGGCAGCCATTGCCAAAGAGGCCACTACCAGTGGCATCCTCCGGCGGCTGATGAATTTTGATCACCTGCAGCCAGATCTCTATTATATGAAGTATGGTTACGAGGCCTTTGCACATGTCTGTGAGGTGACTGCCGGCATTAGCTCGCAGACACCCGGCGAGTTTCATGTTGTCGCGCAGGTCAAGGACGCAGTTGCGGAGGCTGCGGCGCGCGGCTGGTCAGGCTCAATCATCCGGGAGCTGTGCGACACTGCCTTGAAGGTCTCAAAAGAGGTGCGCCGCGAAGTTGCTCCACTGCTGGATATCGCCGAAATTGAAGAGGTCTGCATACGCTTTGTTGACCAGCACATTGACCGGCTGAGTGATAAACGAGTGCTGATAGCAGGCGCGGGCATGGTTGGCAGAGGGCTGATCAAAGCCTTGGTGAAACGTGGTGTGAGTTCTCTTTGGGGGTATCATAAAAATATACCTCAGGGCTATGATCCGGAATTGGTCGAAATTTTCCCCTTCACTAAATTGACGGCAGCTCTGGCAACCGCTGACCTCGTGATCAGCGCCGTGGATGTGGAGCAACCGCTGATCAATGCGCAGCAGCACCGGGATTGTTTTAAAAAGGATGCGCCTGTCATGCTGATCGATCTCGGTATGCCGCGAAACATTGACCCGCAGCTCGGTCGCTCCTGCGAAAAACTCAAGATCGTTGATCTGGATGTGCTTAAAAACTGGTACCGCGCCAACACTGGCGCACTTGATCAGGTGCGTGAGATCTGCGCTGCCATCACCGAGGATCATCGCAGTAATTATGAGCACATTCGCGACAGCATGCAGGGCGAAATCTGATATGAAAACAGTGAATTTGAAAGTCGGCACCCGGGGCAGTCAGCTGGCCGTTGCTCAGGCTCATGGCGCCTTGGAGCAACTGCGGCAGCTGTTTAACAACTTTAGCTTTGAGTTGATAAAAATCGAGACCCCCGGAGACCGGGATCTCACCAGCGATCTCAAGTCTGCTCCCGCTGACTTTTTCACCCGTGATCTGGATCGGGCTGTACAGGCGGGAGAGGTGGATCTGGCAATTCACAGTGCCAAAGATCTGCCCGATCCAATGCCTGTTGGCCTGGATTGGTTCTGGCTGCCGTGGCGCGAGGATCCCCGCGATGCCTGGGTTCTTGCTGAGGGCCGCTCCATGGCTGATCTGCCCTGCAACCCAACGGTTGGCGTCAGCAGTGAAAGGCGCGATCTCTGCGCACTGAAACGCTTTCCAAATGCCATTTTAAAACCGATTCGCGGCTCAATTATTGCACGCATGGAGCAGCTCGACCGCGGGGATTATGACGGGGTACTGATGGCCGGTGCCGCGTTGAAACGGCTCGGACTGGAAGGGCGGATCACAGAGTGGATTGAGCTGAATGAGCTTCCTGTGCCGCCCGGGCAGGGATATCTGGCTCTCACCTTCCGCCCTGATGACCAGCGCCTGCTGCGTCTGCGGAGTTATTTTGTGAAATCCGTACGCTTTGCCGGTGCGGGTGTGGGCTCGAAGGATTACTGCACCTGGGGCGGGATCAAGGATCTTCAGCGCGCGGATATCTGCCTCTATGATGTGTTGATGGATGATGAGATTCTAGGGTTTCTGCCTGAGCACGCTGAGCGGGTGTTTGTAGGCAAGCGCTGCGGCGACCATTGTGTAACTCAGCCACTTATTACAACCTTGATCGCTGACTATGCGCGGCAGGGCAAGCGGGTGGTGCGCCTGAAAGGGGGGGATCCGGGGTTGTTCGGTCGGCTGGCCGAGGAAACCGATGAGTTGGAGCGCCTCTCGTTGCCCTACACGGTGCGCGCGGGGGTCAGCGCCCTGACGGTTGCCACAACCGGCACCGGCATGCTGCTGACCCGCCGCACGAGTTCGCGCGGTTTTTGCACGCTCACCCCGCGCGCAGCTGGCGGTGAGGTGGCTGGTGTCTCAGCCGAGATCAGAACCCAATTGCCGCTGGTACTGTTTATGTCAATCAAGATTGCGCCCGCCATGGCCGCTCAACTGCTGGACGAGGGGTGGGATGAGGCCACACCAATCGCTGTTGTCTTTAATGCGGGAGCGGATGATCAACACATACTCAGGCTGAGCCTGGCGCAGTTGGTGCAGGAGCCGGCTGGGTTAGAGTGCAAAGATCCCGGCCTGCTGATCATAGGGTCGGCGGCGGCGGGGATGTTCCGCAGTGACCTTGGCGCGCTGCAGGGCCGCCGGGTGCTGCTGACATGCAGCGAGGCGATTATGGAGAAAGCGATTTGTCGCGTGGTTGACTTTGGTGGCCGTCCGCTCCCCCGGCCGCTGATCAAGTTGCTCCCCTGCCATGAGATTCAGGGTCGCTTGGCAGAGCTGCCATCATACGACTGGCTGGTGCTAACCTCGCCGGCTGCCGTGCGCTTTTTTATGGAAATGGTTTTAAAGTCAGGCGTTGATCTGCGGCACCTGCCCAAGATCATGACCTGCGGACCTGGCAGTGCGCGGGCTTTTGCGCCGTATGGCATCCTGCCTGACTTGACCCCGCCCATGATCTACAGCGCTGAGGGGCTGGCCGAGGTTTTAGCAGAGATGGATTTCAGCGGTCAGCGGGTTTTGCGTTTGCGCTCTGAGTTGGCGGGGAGCTTGCTCGCTGATGTTTTAAGGGGTAAAGGGGCGCTGGTCCATGATGAGCTGCTCTATAAAAATGAGTTTGTACACTATCCCGAGTTGCCGGAGTTTGAGATTGTGTTCTTTGCCAGCGCCTCAGCGGTTGACTCCTATGTCGAGCAGGCAGGTGCCGGATCGCTTTCAGGAAAGTTTGTTCTGACCATTGGTCAGCCTACCGCCGATGCGCTTGTCCAGCATGGCATACACTGTGACTGTGTTGCCGACAAGGCCACGGTCAACGGTGCGATCGAGAGCCTCGCGCGTTGCTTTGCCATGCGCGAGTGAAGGTTTGCGAAAAAAATTCTGTAATGAAAGAGGTGGGATAATGAGGTTTGTTTTTTTGCTGATCTTAGCCGCATTTGGCGCGCGGGGCGAGTGGCTGCGTAATCCGGTTGCGTTTAAGGAACGGGGTGAGAGCATAACGCTGGTAGCGGATGGTGCCGGCTTCGCGCTGCGTGATGAGTTGCCGCTTTCCAGGCAGGTCACCGTTGAGGGAGTTTTTGAGGTGGGGGAGGTGGCGCCCTCAGAGCGATGGCGGGTGGCCGGGGTCGCGGTTGTGGAGAGTTATCGTAATTTCTGGCACCTGGCGCTGGTCAAGGCCCCTGTTGGACAGGGCTTTGAGTACACTTTTGAGCTGGCCGAGATGCTGGACCACGAGTGGCTGGCGCAGAGTTCGCTTACTGTTGAGTTTGCAGAGCGGGCACCGGGGATTACGGTTATGCCCGGCAGCTGTTGGCATCTCCAATTGGCACTCGATGAAAAGGGGGTCACCGGTATAGTCAGGGGGCTGGACGGCAAACAAGTTTTTCGCCAGCGCTACGCCTTTACCGAGCGTGCGGTCAACTGCGGTCAGCCCGCGCTGCATAGCACTGGATTGAGCGGAAAATTTACGAAGCTGAAGTTCACGAGTAATGCGGCTATGGCGACTGCGCCGGCGACGGTGAGTTTTCCGCCCTATCAAAGCGATAGCTTTGTGAGGCAGGTGCAACATGAGGCGCGCGGATACTTTTATGTGCAACAGTTTCCGGATGGACGCTGGTGGGCGATCGACCCGCTGGGGCGCGGGGTTGTTGTGTTGGGCGTGGATCACACCACCTTCTGGGGGCACTGGTGCGAGAAGCTCGGCTATCACCCGTATCGCAGGCAGAATGAGACGAGATATCCAGACCCCGCTGTGTGGGAGGAGGAGACACTCGCCCGGCTAAAGCAGTGGGGCTTCAACATGCTCGGCGCCGGCAGCCAGGAGAGCCTGCGCCGTCGAGGGCTCTTTCACTGTGTGAACCTAAGCATTGGAACAGAGCTGGCCACTATGGCGGAGGAGTATTACATCACTCCGAATGAACAAACGCCATGCAGCGCCTTTCCCAATGTCTTTCACCCTGATTTTGAGGCCTACTGCCTTTACATTGCCCGCCAGCAATGCGTCCCTAACCTCAATGATCCATGGATGTTCGGCTATTTTATTGATAATGAGTTGGCTTGGTGGGGCCGCGGCCGCGGCGAGAGCGGCCTCTTTGATGCGGCAATCAAGCTGGGCGCGGATCACACAGCCAAGCAGGCGGTGGTCAAGCTGTTGCGGGAGAGGGCCCAAGGTGAGATTGCAAGGTTCAATGCGCTCTGGAAAACAGAGTGTCAGAGCTTTGACGATGTGCTGCAGCTGAGTGCGCTGCCCTCAGCGAACGAGGCGCAGATTCAAGTTAAACACGACTTTCTCAAGCTGGTTGCAGAGCGCTATTTCACGATCACTACCCAGGCTATCCGTGCGGCAGATCCCAACCACATGGTGCTTGGCGCGCGTTTCGCTGGCACGGGCGGGGCTGACCCGGCTGTGTGGGAGATTACCGGCAAGTACTGTGACGTGGTGACCTTTAACTGCTATCCCAAGGCGGATCTGGAGCAGGGGTTGGTCTATAGTGGTTTTGGCGCGGACGCGGAGTTGATCCCACGGCACTTTGCGAAATTTTATGGGTATGTCTCCAAACCAATGCTTGTAACTGAGTGGTCGTTCCCTGCCTTGGATGCCGGGCTGCCGAGCGTGCATGGTGCCGGGCAGCGCTTTCTGACACAGACCGGACGCACGGACGCCACCAAGCTCTTTGCTCAGACTATGCTCTCACTGCCATACCTGATCGGCTACAATTACTTCATGTGGGTGGATCAACCAGCACTGGGCATCAGCACCCCTTTTCCTGAAGACTCCAACTATGGTTTGGTCAATGAGGAGAACCTTCCCTATCCCCGGATCACGGGGATGTTCACTGAGTTGCACGCTGAGCTGTGGAAACATCGTCAGGCAGCCGCGCCAGCGCCTCGGCGTGAGATTCTTAAGGTTGCTTTCACTCCCATGCAGAGTGCCTCGAAGCTCAAGAAAAAAAATCCCGGTGCCGCAGATGTTGTCCTGAACATGGATGAAAATCAATTTGTGGTTGATAACGGACGCTTAAAGCTTGAAGGAAGAGTGGGGTCAAGCTGCCTGATCGAAAAAATCACTCTGGATGGCAAGCTTTACGGTTCCTACAACGCGATGGCACACTCAGTCAACGAGAGCGGCGCGAATTTATGGCGTAATATCCAACAAGTGACAACAATTAAAGGCTTCCTGGAGCAGGGTTGCGCGGTGATTGAGATCAGTGGTGCATTCGCGCAGGCGAGCCCCTTTCAGCTGACCCACCGTATTATTGTGCCGCCCGGCTCGTCGCAGTTTGTCTGTGAGGTGCTACGGATAAAGAACATTGGCGTACACGACCTAGACCTGAAAGGGCTTTTCTGTCGTTTTGATGGGGAGGGTAAGGGGTGGGATGCAGTGCGGCTGGCTCCGAATGTGTGGGGTATGCCGGAGTCAGGCTGCTGGATCCACGAACCAACCGGCGCTTATTACGGCGCACTGGCCTCTTTTAAAGGCTCAGGGGTGAAAATTAATTTCTGGAGGGATCAGAGCTTGCACTCCTTTCATCCTGATGTTGTTTATCATCTGGAAAAGACTTTGCGCCCAGGCGAGACATACACCCCGGAGCGTCCGGTTACCGTGATCGGCGTACTGGGGATGGGCGGCAAGGAAGCCTGGTTGGCGGAGGTGCAGGATGGGGCGCGTCTGTTAGAACAGAGCCCGGAGTGAACCCCCTGCTTTTGGCACTTAAGCGACTAGAAAAAACAATTAATTGTTCTTTCCAAATAGTTGTCTGTCGGGGCTTGTTGCGGATATACTTCGCAACCCTCCACCGCATAGCGGCGGATATACTGTGTTGCTTTCAGTATGTCCGCCGCTACGCGGTGGACACCCTGGAAACGCCGAGCTCCGGCGCGGCTCTTTGTGCTCTTTGTACTGCTATCATTCATATTCTTGTTTTTTTGCACGTTTTTTATCTCTCACAGAGACACAGAGTTTTTTGCCCGCGAATCTCCGCGAAAGGATAAGGGTATTTCATCCCCGCCACTTGTCCCGGCGTAGTTCCGCTTGCGGGACGAAGACGGATGCGCGGGGTCGCTAATCGCTTGAAATACCCTTATCACAAGATCACTTTTGACAACATGAATTGTATTTTTAGCACAAGACTCTGCGCTTAAAATTTTTATCCATTAACGACTCTACGCAGTAGAAAAAAAATTAAAGCGCAATATTCGCGGAGATTCGCGGGCAAAAAATTGGTTGCGGCTATGCTGCGCTAGGCCCTTTGTGGTTAAAAATCAGCTACGCACCTCTTTCGTGCTTTTCGTGATTTTAGTGGTTAAAAAAAGGTACAGGAAAACAAACTAAGCTTTTAGTCTTCATTCATAGTGGGCACTAACCACGCAAAACGCGCGCGTAAAGTGCAAATATAAAACGAACTATTGTTCGGAAAATGAGGCAAAAAACACTAAGTTTTTCACGTCTATGTCCAGTGGTCTGGTCGTTCGTGCGGCGCGGTCACGGTCTGCGCTCTGTCGCTGCGGCCGACGATGCTGTGCGACGATGTTGGTGGACGATTGGGATCATGCGGGGGCTCGTCCACCAGCATCGTTGCCGCCATCGTCAACCGCAGGCGCGGTCGACCAGAGTGCGCAACCTGATCATCCGCATATCAACCGCCGTCGCCCGCATAGCGGACGACTTCCTTGCTTTGCGCCTTGGTTTCCAACCGGAGAGGTCCGACATTCAGTTGCGCCTTTGGTTGACACCTTACTTATCAAACAGATTGCGGATCGCCGCGAGCGTGCGTTCCACCAGAATCTGCCCGCCTTCCGGGCCGATCGGGCTCGACTGCGGCACAGCGCTGTAGCCGCCGCCTTTGACAGCCCTTTCAGATGGCAGATAGCTGTTATTCGTCCCGACCGGGCTAGCCAATTGGATCAGCACTGTCTGCCCCGCCGGGCTGCGTCCCTGGATCTGCATGGCATAGTCGACAAACAGCTCGAATGGGTTGGTTGCAATCGCGACATCGCCGATGCGCAGGACATGCATTTCAATTGTGCCCTTTGGATCGGATTTCTGTTGCTCCTCGTAACGCTCCAGTGTCCGCTTGTACCAGCGCGCACGGGCGTAAGCGTTCGGGTCAGTCGCGGGCTTGATCGACCACTCAGCATAGTCTTTCTTGGCTTCAACATACTCCTGTTCAGTGAGCTTGCGTCCGGGCACTTCAAACTGCTCAACACAATGCGCGAATAGGATGTCGGAGCGGATGTCGTTCTGAATCACCTCCAAGGTCTCCTCGAATGTGTTGGTGATTCGCCGGGCGATTTCCTGCATCCTGTCTGTCTTACGGAGTTTAAGCATGCGGTTTTCGGCATCTTTGCGGAGCATTGGTCGCGGCACTTGGTCTCCGGCTGGAGCGCAAAACCCGAGCACCACCAAGTCGGAGCCGTGTTTTTTACGCAGTGTTTCGCGCACGGGATGCCAGTAATCAGCACTGACCTGCGAAAGTCCCTCAACAACCTGCGCCGGACAGGGCACAGCGATGGTCGTGGCCACGAGCTTCCGGTTGGCATCGTAAAAAAGAAGGATATCGACAGAGTGGTCTTCCCAGCCTTCCAGGTTACGAAAGCTAGGAATGTCGGTCGCTCCGTACATAACAGCTGTGCTGTCCGCATACGAGACGCGTCGATTTGCGCCGACTACCGCATGTCCCAGCCCCCACGCGACAGCACCTGGCTTGCGGCTCTCCCATGCTTTGATCACTGCATCGCCTGTGCGCTCAAGTATGAACTGCACAACCTCCTTAGGAGGCATGGCTTCGCCGTAATTCAAGAACTGATCCTGTGCGAGCGTGGGTCCGGTGTGAGTGTGGGTCGCTGCAAGAAAGAGCATGTTGGTGTTGAATTCCGGGAGACGATCCACGAGATGGCATCTGAATTCATCCTGTAGGTTTTCGATAACACATAAGTCCATTGAAACTAGAATAGCGCACGCTCCTGGCTTGCCGTTCTTCCGCGATTCCAGTGCCAGCACGTTCGCTGTGCAGGGGCTCATGATGCTGGTTGCAATGCGGTTATGGAACTGCCCTCTCAGTGAAATCGGGTGCTCAGGCGTGATGTTGGCCTGGGCCGCACCGATCCACAGCTCAGCAGCAGAGACACCCGCAGCCATCAGCAACGCGGCGACTACGATGTTGGCTCTCGAGAAAACCGATTGAATCGAGCGAATTGATTCCTTCGGGTTACTCAGTTCCTTTGAAAGTGACAGCTTTTTATTCATCCTGTTTTTTCCTTCCTAAAGTTTCCATCCGTTGTGCATGGGGCGCACCAGCATGGAGTTGGCGGAATCGTTATCGACAAAGCGCTCGGTCCTCCAGTCCCACTTTAACTTCTGTTGCAGCCGCGCCGCAATGCCCGTGATCATGCCCAGCGTGGAGGCAACGTGCGTGGCATCGATGTTCGCAATCGGCTCCTCGCGGCTGCGCATGGCATCCAGCAGGCCCTGCCAGTGGTCAATCCTCTTATAGCCCACCCGGTCGCCCTCCTTGGTCTTGAGGGTGGTCACATCGTCGAACGACATGCTGTCAGCTGGCAGCAGGCGGATCTCACCTGGTTTGGGCCGGAGTTGGAGCAGGCCCTCCGATGCCTCGATCGTGTCACCCCGGTTGACGTAGGCCCAGCCTTTTTCGCCGATGAATTTTGTGCCGCCCTTCTGTTGATGATCGTCGGAAAAGATCATGCGCAGGCCGCTGGCGTAGGTGAAGGTGGCTTTCCAGCGCTCGATGTTATCGGCAAACCCTTTGTTGATGTAGTAAGAGGACTTTTGGCACTCGACTTCGAATAACTCAGTGCCGAGTATTGGACAGCCCCAGTTCGCGATGTCGAGGTGATGAACACCCCAGTTTGTGGTCCATCCTTCGCAATAGTCATTCACCAGATACCAGTCCGGATAAGCGACACGCCCCTGATTGAAAGGATTTAACCGTGCGGCTCCCTGCCACATCATCCAATCAAACCCTTCCGGCACAGGCTCAGGATCATAAGGCCCTTTGAATTTGGGTTGAAAATTCGGCCCTTCCACCGCGACCTGCACTTCGGTAATTTTGCCGAGATGTCCGTTGAGGGCAAGTTCGGCACCCTGCCGAAAGTTGCCCAGGGAGCGCTGCCACATGCCGGACTGGTAGACACGCTTGTTTTTGCGGAGTGCCGCGCGGGTGACCAGGCCGTCGTTGATGCAGACACCTGTCGGCTTTTCGCAGAACATGTCCTTGCCGGCACTGGCCGCCGCCGTGGCGATCAGCGAGTGCCAGTGGTCCTGCGCGGCGATCATTACAGCATCGATCTCTTTACGCGCGATCAGCTCGCGGTAATCGCCGAACATGGCGCAGCCCTTGTCGCCGTATTTTTGGTCGACGTGGTTTTTGGCCTTCTGCATACGGTCACGCTGCACATCGCACACCGCCACAACACGGCAGCCGTCCAAACCGAGAAAGTTCCGCATGTTCAGCGCGCCGCGGTCTCCTACTCCGATGCAGCCGATCGTGATCCTGTCATTCGCTCCGAAGGCGGTTGCGGGAATGAGCGCAGGGAACCCGAGGGCCGCTGCGGCAACTGTGGTGCGCTTTATAAACTGACGTCTGTTCAACTCTGTTTTCATTTGTTCTTCCTTTCTCACTTACGGCTAAACTCCACATTGGATGACTGTTGGATATTGACAGCATCTTGGCCACGCGCATTTCCATTTTCATCAAGAAAAGTGTTGTTCAGCAAAACAACATTTTCAGCGCGTTTTACGTCGACTGCAAAAGCACCCGGCAGCGGCACAATGGTGTTGCCCTCCACAATGATATCACGTGTTATTTTACTGTCACCATTCAGGCTAACCGTGCAGATTTGAATAGCGGTTGTCTGTGTGTTTTTAATTTTGTTATTGCGGATGATATTATTGAAGGGGAATGGCCCTTCGTAGAAAGAGCCAAGCTCATTGCTCATTCTAACAGCCGCTCCGCCGACACCGTCAACAATATTGTTTTCAAACACGCCATTGCATGAACGCACAAGCAGAGCGTGGCGACGCTGCGGTTTAAATGTGCAGTTACGCACAATGAGACCATCATTGATGTAGCTCATGTTGTAGAAGTGTGTTGATTTAACATCCAAAGCTGCGCGCTTGGTTCCGGCAATAACCCCTTTAACCGGACTCTTCAACTCAACGCGCCAGTCACGCCCAATCGCTTTGACTGCAACCACCTTGGAGCGGGCGATAATTTCACCGCTGACCGGATCAAAAACCATGACATCATTGCCCACGTCGAAGCGTGGCCCTGTCAGGACAAACTCTTGCTCCGAGATAATCTCGGACGCCATAGCGGTATTGGCGCTGATGTTAATGCTGTCATCCAGCATGCCTTCGTAATAGCAGCCTTCGATTAGCGGACCAACCCGATTATCCTTGCAATGCACTCCATCGCGCCAGGTGGTGCAGATGTGTTGACTACCGGGTTTAAAATCAATACGAGTGTTGCGCAGTGTGATGCGCCCCTCATTGCGGGATAGCAGGTAATTCATGCCGCTGCGGGCGGTGTAAATGGTCACATCCTCGACCGTGCAATCCACTGACTCGGTTACTGAAATATTGTGTCCGTGAATACGCTCACCTGCATCGTTGATCAAAAGCGGCAGAAAAAATCGGTCGCCTGGATTGACTGGACGAAGCTGCGGCGCATAGTTTAAGCGATTTCGGCAGCCAGCAATCAATAGAGCCCGGGGGCCGGAGTAATGTGGTAAAACTTGTCGACCGCAAGGTTTTCAACTCTTTGTTTAGCGCCATTCGGCCAGACAATGTCGATCGTCACCGGCTCTGTTTGATCCCCAAGGCCGAAGTGAAGCCTTAAATCGTTCTGGTTACCTTGGCCTGTTCCGCCTTCCACCTGACGGGTCAAAACCTTTCCTTTCCATCCGATACGCACTTGAGCTCCGATTGCGGCCCGGTTGATGTGCTTGCCGTCTCCCTCGAGAGTTAGTTGTATCCAATGATTTTTGTTGCCGGAGTTTATAAACAGCTTTCCGTTGGTAACCAAATCCAGAAACCCATCGTTGTTTATATCAGCCCAGGCTGCCTGGTAGGTGGAGCCGAGCCCTGCCAACCCCTCGGAAGAGGTTACATTGGAAAACGTCCACTCTCCGTTGTTTCGGTACAGCACCGGTTTGTCACCGCTGTATACCGTGGTGAAATATAGATCCAGATAACCGTCGTTATCGTAATCGCCCAGAGCTGGCGAAGCAAAAGACTCCTGCCACACCAATCCGGCACCGGAACTTTTGTCTTCGAAATGATAGCCGCCGGAAGCTCCTGTGTTACGGTAAAATTTCGAACGATCCTGGTGTGCGTGCGGGTGGCTGAAGTTCCCGACAAAGAGGTCGAAATGACCGTCATTGTCGAGATCGCCCCATGCCGATCCGATAGTGTGTCCGTAGGAATAGCTGTAACCATTATAGTCGCCCGCCACTCCATAGGCCGCCGCAACGTTGGTGAACACGCCATGTCCGTTGTTTTGCCATAGAAGATTGGCCTCAAGGCGATAATTGGAGACATAAACATCCATATCGCCGTCTTCGTCGAAATCACAGGCCGTGACGCCACGCGCTGGGTCGATATCGCCTGTTTGTTTCCACGTCATGATCATCGTGCCATCGCACCGGTTCGAGAGGATGGTGTCCGGCCAATAGTCAGTCGGATATGTTTCGTAGCCACTCACGTACAGATCGATAAACCCATCGCCGTGAAAATCGGCCCAGCAAGCTGCCAGCGGGTTTTGGGGTGTTGCGACCTTGGGCTCATCCGAGATCGAAAAGGCATCTGTTGCCGGGTCGTAAAGTATAACTCGGCATGGTAGTGAATAGCGGAAAAGGTCAAGATAACCGTCGTTGTTGACATCGCCCCAGGGCCCGGGGCCGTATTTGGCGATTTTCGTGAAGTTGGTGCCGCCATGATTGCGCCAGAGAGCAGCGCCTGTGTTGAGGTCCGGATATCCGTCCCGGTTGTAATCCCCCCAAGAGCCGGGGCCCTTTCCCAGCGCACGGCCTTTTGGCACAAGCGCCGCGCTCCGGTCAACAAACCCGGCACGCCCCGAAAACGCCAAAGAAACCAGCAGCAAAATTGATACTTTTATGCGTTTTGTCATAGTGTTGTCTTATTGCGCTTTTAATCGAGAAGGTTCCTTCATTAATCGAATTGGGAGTGCCTTAGCTCGCCTAACTCATCGATGATTTCAGTTGATTTTATGTGCTTGTTCCATTGGCTTAATGAGGAGTAACCCGCGAGTACTTCGTTGCCCTGCCACACTTGAATAATCACGCCCGCCAGTTTTGCGCTGGTCCTGGTTGAAGAGGAGCCTCTGTAAAAATAATAGTAGTTTTGAGAAATTTCCGCTGACTGCAGGGAGAGTCGTTCAATTCTGCCAGGCATGACCTCAAGATCCATCTGTTGCTTATCAGCTACAACATCTTTCCCGCCCGATATCTGGCCAATAAAATATGCTTTAACCGTGAGTTTTTCAGAGCTTCCACTGGTTGTCCGCAACTCAACCCCATAGGCCAGCGAGCGTTTTTTATTGTAATCATAGTAATACCCGGTCGTATTCCCGCCCTGTCCCAGACGGATGCACTTCATGAAAACATTAAAGTTGGCAGGTTCAGCAACCACCGGCAATGGTTTATCCTCGGCAACTTCGGCCTTCACTGCTGTCAGTTTCAAATTAACGCGCTTGCCAACCACCTCAAACCGTCTAACGGAAAAGCCGGGCACTTGGGTTGGAAACACCTCCAGCGCTTCAGCTTCGCAGGTTAAAGGGACCTCATAAACCGAGCAAAACTGTTTTTTGAACCCTGGCTGAATAACATCCTGCTCCGGCTGCAGGGCACCCTTGGGAATAAAAGGCGCGCTCCGGTAGTTGTCAAGCGGCAGATATTTACGGTCACGCTGATCCACCAGCAATGGCGGCGGCGGAGTTGCCGGTATAGGGGAATCATTTTCCACTGAGTAGTTGATTAAGACAAACTTGCCCTCAGATACCAGACGTTCTCCAGCCATCGCTTTGTTTACGGCAACCATCTCTTTTTCAACAAACTCAATCGTTTTCAACAGCCACCGGGAATCACCGGTAGTCTTGAATGACCCATCCAGTTGCTGTTCTATAATTCTAAAGGTAATCATATCACGGCTTAGCGCCGCTGAAGAAACACCGCTCTCTTTGTAAAATCCAGAACTCTCTTTGGCATAGGTCACCTCTATATCACGCGCCTCATAGGCCTTCTCTATAATGTATGCCTGATCCTCGCTGCACAGATTTTTAATCAACGCCTGAACCTCCTGCCCGCTCTCAAGTTTCAGGTAGACATATTCCTCTTTAACACTTACGAAAGAGGCTCTGATCGTAACCCCTTTCGTCCCCTTCCATTCACGGATTACCTCTGCCGAACCATGGCAGAAACAAGCCGATACGGCCAGAGCAACCAAAGCAATCACGCTTTTAATGTTAATATTTTTAACAAAACAGCTCCTTCCTTGAGAAAAATCTTGAAAAACGTTCTTTATGTCAAATCACTAAAGACTCTATCCTATTTTTTTTATACCCGCAATCTAAATTATTTTTTCAAGCAATATTTGTTGGCCTTCACTGAAGTTGGCGCTGCTTGCGGCAGCCGGGCTTATATGCAGGACACCCTCTTCAGCTGCTAGACCGCCGGCCTTTAGATGCACGGATCTTAAGCCACCGTACCACCAGCTTGAATGGCAGGCATAGAGCAAATCTCCGCTCTCAGCCGCCATCTTATCCAGTGCCGCCCGGGGAACAAGAGCGATATCCGCCTCGCTAAGGGCGACGTCAATCTTAACCATCAGGCCGGCCTTTTTCCCGATCCGCCGGTTAGGCTCGCCCCCTTTAAACTGGCGCATGGCCTCCACCTGCGTGCCTGCCACAAGCCCGGCAATCCTGGATAGCGGTTGAGCGCGCGTTAAGAAGGTCACTGCAACGCCTATGACGCCTGAGGCGATGAGGCCAAACAGAGCGCGCATAAATTTGTAGCTGCCTGCCCCCATTCCGAAATCAAGCGGGCCAATCAAGGCATGGTCCCACTTGAATGATAGAAAAACCAGAGCCGAACCGCCAACCATGGTTGCAAAAGCGGCTGTGTGATTGTACCGCCGCCATAAAACACCCATTAAAATCACCATCACAATCGGGGGGGTGACCGCGGCGGTAAACATGGCGTGGGCCCCGTAAAGGGTGTCCCGCGCAAAGATTGGAACCAGGGCCAGACCTAAGCCAGCTGCTACTAAGCTGCTTATTTTGGCGACCTTTAAACACTGTTGGTCATCCGCGCCCGGCTTTAAATAAGGGTGGTAAACATCATTGACAAAGATGGCGCTGACAGCGTTGATCAGTGTGTCGGCTGTGCTCATCAGCGCGGCAATCAAGGCGGCCAGAACAAAGCCGAAAACGCCTGGACGACAGAGAAAGTGGGCGACTTTGATAAATGAATCCCCGGCCTCGGTGTTGAGCTCGCCTTTCACAACCATTGCCTTGGCAACCCATCCAGCCCCGCTCACAGCCAGAGCCGCTAAGGGGGCCAACACCAGAATCCAGAAGAACGTCATTTTGCGTGCTTCCTGAACGCTTTTGAGCGACATGAAGCGCATAATGATGCCTTGGTTCATCAGCATGAACGCCCCGGTGTTAGCCAGCCCGTCCTGGGCGAAAATCCCAACAAAACTGAACTCAGGCGGAGCATTAAATTCTGAGAAAATGAATTTATGGCTGGTGGGCAAAAGAGCCCAGAACTCACCGAATCCTCCCAAGTGATAAACACCGGCAAAAAACAGGCCTAACCCGGCCATCAGCAATATGACTCCCTGTATTAAGTCTGTCATGATCACTGCTGTTTGACCGCCTGCGTAAACATATGCGCCCACTGCAATCGCTGTCACGGTGGCGCCGGTCATGATCTCCCACCCCATCAGTGTGTGCAGTGTCCGGCCTAAGGTCACCAGGTTGATTCCGATGTAGCCGACGAGATAAAGCAGTATGATAAATGTCGCTGCGATTCGAGTCTTTCGATCAAAGCGGTGCTGCATATATTCAGGGATCGTGATAATCTTGCGATAGTATATAATCGGTATCCACAGTAGTACCGTGATCGGGAGCCAGAACCAGTCGTTGAGATAACTTTGGGTGCTGCAGATTCCATACCTGAACCCAGCCGCGCTGTATTTGATAAAGCTGTAGCTGCCCACCACCGTGGCGACACAGGAAAACGAGATTAACCACCAGCTGAAGCGCTGCCCGCCAAAAAAGAAATCTTTAGTCGAAGCTGTATAGCGTCCAAAGTAAAGGCCAAACCCTAATACAATCACAAAATATAGAACAACAACAATGTAATCAAGGTGGGATCCGATGAGTTGTGTGGTCATTGGGCTCCTCCTGTAGCCCAATAAGGCGCGAAAAATGTAAACACACATGAAGTAATTAATAACAGCACATAACCAACGGTTATAGCCGTTAAAAGGTTCCTGTCTTGCTGAACCTTTAGATTGAGATAACCCCCTTTCAGGCCGCCCCATATTCCCGCGCCGCATAGCACGGCCCCAATACCAAATTGACAAATAATCGGCCATACACGCAGCATATCCATTTGTTTTCTCCCCTTTTATTTGTGGGCTCATTTCCGCGATCTCGGATTTCGCCTTTTGTGGCACCAGCTTGTTTACCCTCCCGGATTCAAGCGAAGTCTGAGAGTGTGTTAAACTCCAATGTGGTAATAATAGCATTAACCCACTGTAATTTCCTACATTATCTTAGAAAAAATGATCGTTCAAATGCTTCTTGTTTTTTGTAACAGAAGTTGAGAGAATATAATTTTATAAGTTTAGCTGTTAAGGAGTGATATGCGAATGAATCGATGGAGCAAAACAACAATGATTTTTATGCTGGGTGCCGCTGTGGCGACGCTGTGCAACGCTGAGAGAGCAAAGCCGAATATCCTGTTTATTTTCGCGGATGATATGACTTACGAAACTATCGGTGCCTACAAGATGATGGACATCGACACGCCGCATCTCGACCAACTCGCCGAGCGCGGCGCCACCTTCACGCACGCCTACAACATGGGTGCCTGGAACGGGGCGGTGTGCGTGGCCAGCCGCGCCATGCTTAATACCGGACGCTTTGTCTGGCAGGCTCAGAGTGCCAATCTAAAACAGCTGGCTGAGAAAAATCTTTTCTGGTCGCAGCGGATGAAGCAGGCCGGCTATGAAACCTATATGACCGGTAAATGGCATGTGAACGGGGTGAATGTGCCCTCTGTTTTTGATAGCTCCAAAGATGTGCGCGGCGGCATGCCGAATCAAACACCCGAAGGGTATGACCGGCCCAAGGATGAAGCGGATTATTTAGCTGGCTGGAAACCCTGGGAGACGAAGTACGGCGGCTTCTGGCAGGGTGGCAAGCACTGGAGCGAAGTGGTTGCCGATAACAGCATTGAATTTCTGCAGCAGGCCGCCAAAAGCGAGAAGCCGTTTTTTATGTATCTGGCCTTCAACGCATCCCATGACCCGCGTCAATCTCCAAAAGAGTATATCGACCGCTATCCGCTCTCCCGCATCAAATTGCCCGAAAATTATCTGCCGGAATATCCATATGCCGAACAAATTTGCGGCAAAGGGCTGCGCGATGAACGGCTGATGCCTTATCCGCGCACCGAGTATGCTGTCAAGATCCACCGCCAGGAGTATTTCGCGCTCATCACCCATATGGATGATCAGATCGGACGTATCTTCCAGGCCTTGAAAGCAACGGGAAAAGCTGACAACACCTATATTGTTTTCACAGCGGATCATGGATTGGCGGTAGGACATCACGGCCTGGTCGGAAAACAGAATATGTATGAGCACAGCGTGCGTGTCCCCTTTCTCGTGGTCGGGCCGGATGTGAAACCTGGGATGACGATTGACGCGCCGATCTACCTGCAAGATGTGATGCCCACCGCGCTCCAGTTGGCTGGCGCAACAGTGGCGGGCGTTGATTTCCAAACTCTTCTGCCGCTGCTGCGCGCGGAGACAACCACGCACTACGACGAGGTTTACGGCGCATATATGAAGACCCAGCGGATGATCACTAAACAGGGGTGGAAGCTGCTCTGGTATCCAACCGCCGGGGTTGTGCGACTCTACAACCTGGTGGCTGACCCCCATGAGATGCGCGATCTGGCCGGTAACCCTGAATACGCCCCTAAAATGAAAGAGCTGCGCACAGCACTCAACGCACTGAACCAAAGAATGGGTGATCCCATGGCGCAGCAAGAGTGAAGCCGGATCTTTGAGTAAGGGATTAGCTCCGCACCTGGAGCGGAGTGGAGAAGTGCGCGAGTGCGTAAGTGCGCCAGTGCGCGAGTAAAGCGGTCACGCCTTTTGTGCGGAAGCAACGTAGCTCCGATTTCCAATCGGACATGTCCGGTTGGAAACCGGACCCACTGAGGTCGGCCGCGCCTTTGGTTGACGATAGCGGCGACGATGCTGGTTGACGATTTTGTAATAGGTGCAAAGGAAAATTATGAGTCGTTTGATTTTTATTGCCGTTTTGTTTTTAAATTTCGCCGCCAATGCAATCCCGGATTTTGCGCTGGTTCGCAACTTGCTTACAGAGGCTGTGACCAGTGGAAAGGTGGCTGGTGGCAGCGTTCTCGTTCTGCACCGCGGTGAGGTGGTCTTTGCAGAGGGTTTTGGCTTTGTCGACCTGGAATCCAAAGAGCCCTTTCAGGTGCAAACCCCGGTGGTCATCGCGTCGATCAGTAAACCTCTGCTTGGCACCGCGGCATTTCGTCTCAGCCAGCAGGGGAAGTTAAATTTGACCGCGCCTGTTTCAGAGTATCTGCCTGAATTCATTGGTCTGAGGCTGGAGTCTGGTCTTCCTGTTTCGCGGGCGCCAACCATGATCGAACTCTTCTCCCACACCTCGGGCATGCGCAGCTTCTACGCACCCGGGGGAACTCCCTGGTTCGCCTCCTGGACCTTTGAGAAGCCGCTGGCTGAGGTTGTGAAGCGATATGCGCTTGAGTTTCGCTTTGAGGCGCAACCAGGCGCTCGCTACGCTTACAGCGGCATCGGCACGGATGTCGCGGCGCGTGTTCTTGAGGTTGCGGCCAGCCGTCCGCGTAACGAATTGTTTGTTGCCGAGCTCGCGAAGCCACTCGGCATGGCGCGCACCTTTTACCGTGATGCCGCGAGTCTGAAACTGGTCGGCCCCATGCCGACCCAATATTTCCGCGGTAAAGATGGCGCACTCCAAAAATCAAGAGTGGGATTTATTCCTGCGATGAACATGTACAGCTCCTCCGGCGGCGCCATCATCTCAATTGCGCCTGATCTTAGCCGTTGGTTGCTCATGATCCGTAACAACGGTCAACATGAAGGCCGGCTGTTTCTTGAACCTCAAGTACTGGCTGAGATGCTTGCCGGGGTGCCGCATGGCAGCATTGCGCGTGGCGGTCTTTTTATTCGCAAAAAAGATGAATCAGGAAAGGCCCTGCTTGTCGGCCACACCGGCTCCTCCGGAACCAACTGCTGGATTGATTTTGAGCGCGACATTATTGGAATCATGTTGACGCAGACGCGCGGCAAAGATATCAAACCATTTAGGCTTGAGCTGGAAAAATGCATCAATAAGTGTCTTGTTGACACTGAGAGGGAGATTTAAAATGACTTTTTACAGAGTGACTGTTGCAGTTGGCGCCGTGTTGTTCGCCGGGGGTGTGTCGGGGGCGGAGAGTTTACCTGATCCGTCCTCTGCGGCTTCATCCGTTGCGACCTACACTGATCCTGAGACGCGGCGGATGCTTCAGTTGGAATTGGTTGAGTTTGAGCGCTACGCAGAGTCAACCATGCGCTCTGCGCTTGAGATTCTTAAGAGCCGCAAGAGTAGTCTCGCTGAACTGAAAAAAATGGATGAGTGGCAGAGCGTGCAGCTCAAGCAGCTTCAGAGCGCGCTGCGTCAGGATGATCCGCTGCTCGCTCTCGTGGATGCCTGGGCTGTGAGCAAATCGCTGAACCGCTATATGGAGCGGCACACGGTTGTTGACGGTATGAGCGCAGCCACCCGGGCAATCGGGGTTGATATGCTTAAACGGCGCGAGGAGCGGCTGGCCTATATTGCCGCGCGCTATCTCTCCCCGGATGCCATTGCCGCGCTGTCGAGCCGGCTGGATGCGTTTACCAAGGAACAGGCGATTCCAGCGCACGAGGAGCTGGTGCCGGAATCACGCTGGTGGAGCGCCCCCTTCTTTTCAGTTTGGGGCAAAGGGCAGTCGGCGGTTGAGGGTGTTTTTCAGATGTCCCTGGTTCCGGGACGGGCTCTCAAAGGGGTCTCTGAGAGCGGAGCCGCCTTGAGTGGCATTCGCGAGACCACTGCTGAGGCGCTGTTGGTGATCGACCAGCTGCCAGCCACTATTCGCGCTGAGTTTCAGGTCGCTCTGAATGACCTGATTGCAAAGCGCGCGGAGATAATTGAGATTCTGAGCGCCGTGGATGCTGTAACCACCAACCTGCGCGTCACAGCGCAATCGACCCATCTCACGGCCGTTGAGGTTCAGGAGTCGATGACCCTGGCGCGTGAGCTTCTGCCAGCAGGCGAGTCGCTCGCAGCCGCGGTTGAGCGGGCGGTCAACGCCGCAACTGACCTCATGCGCGTGCTCGGGTTGGATCGGCCTCCGGAGCCGGCTGCTGCCAATACCGGCGAGCAACGTCAAGGGTTTGAGATTGCGGATTACCAAAAGACCGCGGTTGCCCTGACCGTTGCCGCCGCTGAGATCCGGTTGATGCTGGGGGATATCCGGGCGCTGATTGACAGCCCTGAGAGCAAGCAGAGCGCTGATGACGAGCCGGAGTTTGATGTGCGTGAGTATGCAGCGGCCGCGAATTCCATTCAGAGCGGCACGGCTGAGATCCGCGGCTTGATTAGCGATCTGCGCGGTCTCTCTAACGATGAGGCCCTGCAGGGGGGCATTGCAGTGCTGCGCGATGAGGGCGAGGCCGCGGCGCAGCGGACAGTCGCGCAGGCCACAGGCGTTGTCGACCACCTATTCGTGCGGCTGCTTCAGAGTGCATTCGTGATCTTTCTGCTGGCATGCGGCTACGCGTGGCTGGGGCAACGGCTACGGCAAAAGTGAAGCGTTTGGCTGAGGTCATAAAAATTTATTGCAGATACGTAAAATCCATGTTGACAAAATATGAAAAAATGTCATTATGGGTGAAGTTTTACCATAGCTAGGTAATTTTAAGGTTTTGACCGTTTTTATGCGCTTAGCAGGCGAATAATATGTGTTAATTCCTATTCAGTTTTAATTAATAGAGAAGGGTGTTCTCATAATGAGTAAAAATACCAAAGTCTTGATCACAGGTGTTGGAGCGATTACGCCAATCGGTAAGTCTGTCCCGGAGATGTGGCAGAGCATCCGCGACGGTGTCAGTGGAATTGGAACAACTACCAAGTTTGATCCAGTGAATGTTGACTCTAAGGTTTCCGCTGAGGTTAAGGATTTTGATTTTTCGGTTTACGCTGAGAAGAAGCTGGCGCGCCGGATGGGGCTTTTCACTCAGTACGCAGTGGCTGCCGCAAAAGAGGCCTGGACTGATTCCGGGTTAGAGCAGAACCTGCCTGACCCTGAGCGCGTGGCCGTGATGATCGGCAATGGAATCGGGGGGGTCGAGGTTGACATGGAGGCCTACAAGGTTCTTTTTGAGCGAGGTCCCGGGCGCCTTTCACCAATGATGATTCCCAAGCTGATCGCCAATGAGGCGGCTGGCAATATCTCAATAATGCTTAATGCCAAAGGAGCGGTGCACACCATGGTAACAGCCTGCGCTTCGGGCACAGATGCACTCGGCATTGCGCTGGACATGATACGCGCCGGCCGCGCGGATGTGGTGATCGCAGGGGGTACTGAGGCAACCATCACCGAGTATTGCGTGGGCGGATTTTGCGCCATGAAGGCGTTGAGCACAAAATATAACGACACACCGACAAAATCCTGCCGTCCGTTCGACCTGAACCGCGACGGATTTGTTATGGGTGAGGGTGCCGGGATTATGATCCTGGAGTCTGAGGCGCATGCCAAGGCCCGTAATGCGAAGGTCTATGCTGAGTTGGCTGGCTACGGCGGTACAGGTGATGCGTATCACCTGACAGCTCCCGATCCCGAGGCCGCCGGCGCAAAGCGCGCCTTTACTTTGGCCTTAAAAGATGCGGGGATGGCCCCAGAGGAGGTTGATTATGTCAACGCGCATGGAACATCAACGCCTCTGAATGATCCGATGGAGACCAAGGCGATCAAGGATGCGTTTGGCGAACACGCTTATAAGCTGAAGGTTTCGTCAACCAAGAGCATGACCGGACATCTGCTTGGCGCCGCAGGCGCGGTCGAGGCGATTGTCTGCGCTTTAGCGATTAAAGAGGGGTTCTACCCGCCGACGATCAACTACGAGACACCGGATCCTGAGTGCGATTTAGATATTGTTCCCAATAAGGGCGTTGAAGGTGAGATCAATGTGGCGGTCTCCAGCTCACTGGGATTTGGCGGGCATAATGGCGTTTTAGCATTTAAGAAATATGCCTGATTTTGGAGAGTGACTAATGAGTGATGCAGTGAAGCAGAGTGTTGCGGTTAAAATGGTTGAGGATGGTCAGGCCTATAAAGGCTCCACCGAGGATCTTCTGCCGCACCGTAAGCCGTTTTTGTTTGTGGATAAACTTACGTATAGCTCGCAGGAGCGCTATGAGGGTGAATACACCTATGCGGAGGATACCTGGTTCTTTAAAGGGCATTTCCCGAACTACCCGGTGGTGCCCGGGGTGATTCTGGTTGAATCCATGGCGCAGTGCGGCGGCGCGGGACTGGTTGCCTCCGGCATTGTGCGCAATGGGCTGTTTTTTTTGGTTAAGGTGAATAATGTGAAACTCCGGGCGCAGGTGCGCCCTGGTGATACTGTTAAGATGCAGATTGTCAACTCCAAGGTCACCCGCCGCGCTATTACCCAGCAGGGGCAGGCCTTTGTTGATGGCAAGCTGGCCGCCGAGGCGGAGTTCACCTGTGTTCTGGGACCTGAGTAAACACCAATATGAAAAAACCGATACGTATTGTCAACGGGGTCTGCAGTAGTGTGAATCCCGCTGGGTGCTTTGCCAATGTGCGCCGCTGGATTGAGGCCGAGAAACAAAGCCCCTGCATCGAAAAAGGGCCCAGGTCGGTTCTGATTCTGGGGTGTTCCGGCGGCTACGGCTTGGCCGCCCGGGTTGTGACTGCTTTCGGCGCAGGTGCGCGTACCTTTGGGGTTTCGTATGAACGCCCTCCGACTGTCAGGAAAAACGGCAGCCCTGGATGGTATAACAATCAGGCCTTTGACATGGCGGCAACTGAGGCGGGGCTCTTTTCAGAGACGCTGATCGGCGATGCCTTTAGCGATGCCACCCGCGAGGCGGTGATCCAGCGGGTGAAGGGCAATGGCATGGGAGCCTTTGATCTGGTGATCTACTCACTGGCCTCACCCGCGCGGGTTGATCCGAAGAGCGGCGAGATCTACCGCTCGGTGATCAAACCCGTCGGCGAAGCACTCGTTGGCTCAACCCTTGATGTGGCCACCGGCAAGATCACCGAGGTTACACTCCAGCCCGCCACCGACGGGGAGATCGCAGCCACGGTCAAGGTCATGGGCGGCGAGGATTGGAAACTCTGGATTGAGGCGCTGCACTCTGCCGATATGCTGGCCAATAATGTGCAAACCATTGCGCTCTCTTATATCGGTCCAGCCGCGACCCACGCCATCTATCGCTCCGGAACACTGGGCAAGGCCAAAGAACATCTGGAGGCCGCCGCCTTTGAAATCAGCGAGCTGCTCGCCCCGAACCGGGGCCGCGCCTATGTCTCGGTAAACCGCGCGCTGGTCACCCGCGCCAGTGTGATGATCCCTGTTATGTCAGCCTATCTGTGCGCCCTGAACAAAGTCTTGAAAGCCAAAGGGCTGAACGAAGATTGCCATCAGCAGATGAGCCGTCTGCTGCGTGAACGCCTCTACAGCGGTGATCAGCTGGTTGCAACCGATGAGCAGGGCCGGATACGCCTCGACGATTGGGAGATGCGCGAGGATGTGCAGCGGGAGACCGCCGCAATCCTTGAACGCCTCACCCCTGATAATGTGCGCGAGCTGACCGACTGGGAGGGCTGCTGCGATGAGCTTTTCGGCCTCTTCGGTTTAACCCCCGAAGACCGCGTCTAGGAAAACCTTTTTGTCACGGTGTCGATCGAAATCAACCGGCATTATTTGAAGTCGATTGGGTCGATGGAAGTCGACAAAGATTTGAATAACACGAATTAATTCAGGAAACAACAAATGTCCAAAACATATAAAATTGCGGTGCTTCCAGGCGATGGAACCGGCCCGGAGGTTATTAAAGAGGGCTGCAAGGTCATTGATGCAGCCGCGGAAAAGTTTAATTTTAAGCTGGAGAAAACCTTCTATGATCTGGGTGGCGAGCGCTACCTGAGAACAGGCGAGGTGTTGCCGGATTCAACCCTGGCGGAACTCAAAGGCTTTGATGCCATTTTTCTGGGCGCTGTGGGTCATGTGGATGTCAAGCCCGGCATTCTGGAAAAAGGGCTGCTGCTGAAACTGCGGTTTGAACTGGATCAGTATATCAATCTGCGTCCTGTCAAACTCTATCCCGCGGTCGAGTGCCCCATCAAAAACAAGGGGCCGAAGGAGATCGATTATACCGTGATTCGTGAAAACAGCGGGGGGCTCTATACCGGCATTGGCGGGCTTTCACGCGCTGGCACCAAGGATGAAGTGGCGGTTCAGCAGATGATGTACACCTATGATCAGGTTGAACGCTGCCTGCGTTACGCATTTGAGTATGCCCGTAAGTATGGGCGTAAAGCGCGCGGCATTGGCGATAAAAACACCCTGGCCATGATTGGCAAATCCAATGTGCTGACCTTTATGTACGAGCTGTGGAACCGCGTTTTCGCTGAAGTCGGCGCACAGTATCCGGATGTGACGCGCGAGTACTATCATGTTGATGCAACCTGCCTCTATATGGTCGCTTCTCCCGAGATGTTTGATGTGGTCGTGACTGAAAATATGTTCGGCGACATCATCACCGATCTGGCAGCCATAACGCAGGGCGGACTCGGAGTCGCGGCAGGCGGCAACATCAACCCAAATGGTGTCAGCATGTTCGAGCCGATCGGCGGCACCGCGCCGATGTGGAGCGGCAAGAATGCCATCAATCCGCTGGCAGCCATCGGTGCCGGCGCTATGATGCTCACCAGCCTGGGAGAAGAGCAGGCTGGCCGCGCCATTGAAGCCGCCATCGCCGCAACGACTCCTAAGATGCGGAGTCAGCTGGCGAATGAGATGGGTCACACCACCACCGAGATCGGCGACCTTGTTTTGAACGCGCTCTAAACTAAAAATATGGTTCTCCTACATGCCGCCGTTGCTTTCAGTGATGGCGGTGCTGCATGGGCTTTGCCCGTGTGGCGGCGCTATGGGCCTGATGGGCCTGATGGGCTGCCGGCGCATCGGGCGTTGTTGGCTGGTGGTGCATGGGCTTTGCCCGTGTGGCGGCGCTATGGGCCTGATGGGCCTGATGGGCTGCCGGCGCATGTGGCCAATGTGGCCCATGTGGCCCATGTGGCCCATCCGCCCCACCCGCCCCACCCGCCCCACCCGGCCCATTCGGCCCATTCGGCCCATTCGGCCCATTCGGCCCATTCGGCCCATCCTGTTAATTGCAAAAACTCCCTGTTGACTGCCAGGGGTTAATCTGCTACTTTTTATATACACAAAAGAGCTGTGATGTTGTTAATGGCATAGTGCAAGATATTGGAACTATAAATGATGCATATGAATGAAAAAACACTCGTAATCATCCCCACGTATGATGAAAAAGAAAATGTGCGACCAATTGCCGAGGCTGTTTTAAAGCAGGCGCCTGAGGTTAACATTCTGTTTGTCGATGATCAGTCACCCGATGGAACCGGGCGGATTCTGGATGAAATAGTGTCTGCTGAACCACGCGTTTTTGTGATGCACCGTGAAAAAAAAGAGGGGCTCGGCCGGGCGTATATCGCCGGATTTAAATGGGCGCTCGAACGCGGTTATGAGTTGATCTGTGAGATGGACGCGGACTTCTCGCATGATCCCAAAGCTTTGCCGGCGCTGCTGAAGGCCGCGCATGACGGAGCTGATCTTGTTATCGGATCGCGTTATATCGGCGGCATCCGCGTCATGAATTGGCCCATGAGCCGGCTCTTGCTCTCAACTGGCGCGGGCAAGTATGTGCGGCTGATCACAGGCATGCCGGTGCATGACCCAACCGGCGGCTTCAAATGCTTCCGACGCAAGGTGCTGGAGTCGATTGAGCTCGATAAAATAACGTCCAACGGCTACTCCTTTCAGATTGAGATGAATCACAACGCCTGGATGAAGGGGTTCAAAATCCAGGAGGTGCCCATTATTTTTGAGGACCGTGTGGCAGGCTACTCTAAGATGAGCACTGATATCGCCTTTGAGGCTTTCACCCTTGTTTTAAAGCTTTGGTTCCGCAACGGCTGCCGACGTAAACCGCCGGTGGAGCGCAAGGCATGACAGGCTCTGGCGGGGTAGTTTTATTTAAAGCGCTGCGCCCGGCCCAGTGGCTGAAAAACGGGGTTGTGCCAGCGGCTTATTTCTTCGCTCTTTGGGATCCCAGCCAAGCCGAGCAGGTGCGTGGGTTTGCCCCATTGCTGCAGGTTGCGGCCGCAGTGGTTTGTTTTTGCGCACTCTCCAGCGGCGTTTATCTGATCAACGACCTGAGCGACATCGAGGCCGACCGCGTCCACCCTGTCAAAAGACTGCGCCCGCTGGCATCCGGCGCAATGACAAAAGGCAGCGCACTGTTTCTGTCAGCCGCATTGCTGGTTGCCGCTTTTGCCGGAGCATTGGTCCTGCCTCCGGCTTACACCGCGGTCTTGGCCGCCTACCTGCTCTTGCAGCTGCTTTATACCTTTGTGCTGAAACGTATCGCGTATGTGGACGTTTTTGTCATTGCCTTTGGTTTTGTAATGCGTGCCGGCGCCGGGGCCCTGGCACTCACAGTACGCCTCTCGCCTTGGCTGCTGCTCTGCACCTTTCTGCTGGCTCTCTTTTTGGCGCTGTGCAAAAGAAGGCACGAGAAACTTCTTTTCGCAAATCAAGCTGAGACGCATCGCGCGGCCCTATCCGGTTATAACTTGCAGTTGCTGGACAGTCAGATCGTAATCACCGCTGCCGCAACATTGGTCTGCTACTCGATCTACACGCTCTCACCCGAAACCGTTGCCCGTTTTGGTACCAGCGGGTTGGGGTTGACTATCCCGTTTGTCATCTTCGGGATCTTTCGGTACCTGGACCTGGTCTATAACTCTAAGGACGGCGGGCGGCCAGAGCGCGTTTTGCTCTCTGACCGGATGATGATTATCACAATACTGTGCTACGGGCTGACCGCTTTGGCGGTTTTCCTGTGGCCTCAATGACGTTTACAGGGTTGATATCTTGCGGTTCTCTTATAAAAATTTGTTTAGCTCCTTTTTTATCGCTATGCTCCTGGCAGGCACGTCTTTGGCCGAGTCAAAGGATGCCGCCTTTAAGGGGTATGCGCGCGGGTTCAGCTACGACACACTGGCGCTGCAGGTTCATCTAGACCGCGCCAACCTCTCCTGCAACTGTGTGGATGGGGTGTGGGGCGCAAAAACGGCCGCCGCGCTGATGACCTGGCAGAAGCTGAACAACATGACACCCACCGGCGTGCCAACCGCTGCGATCCTGGATCAGCTCGGCGGAACCAGCAATGTGCTTGCCACCTATACGGTGAGCGAGGAGGATTGGAAATCCATCGCTCCGGTGCCGGTGACCTGGGAGGGTAAAGCCAAGGTTCACACGCTGGCCTACGAAACGATCCAGGAGCTGTTGGCTGAGAAGGGGCACTCCTCCTTCAAAGCCATGGAGCGGCTTAACCCTGAGCTCCTCTGGCCCAATCCGCCGCCTGGCTCGCTTGTGACCCTGCCAGCCTGTACTGTGGGTAAACTGCTGCGTGAAGCGGCCTCGCTCAGGATCTCATTGGGACGCAGGGAGGTCACGGTCTTTAATTACAGCGGGCGGCTGGTCGCGCTTTTTCCCTGCTCGATTGCCGCAAGTCGCTCACAGCGACCATCCGGTGAGATTTATGTCAAAAATATCGCCAAAAACCCGATTTATCTTTATGACCCGCAGCTCTTCAGGCCTGGTGGCAGAGAGACCACCAAGCTCTCCATACCGCCCGGACCGAACAACCCGGTGGGCCTGGCTTGGATTGGACTTTCGCTGCCGGGCTATGGCCTGCATGGAACCCCGGCCCCTGAACGCATTGGTGAAGCCGCCTCGCACGGCTGCTTTCGTCTCGCTAACTGGAACGCGCTCAAGCTGATCCAGATGATTGAGATTGGCACGCCAGTTGTGGTAGAAGAGTGAATAATTGAAAATAATTGTTTTTTGCTATTGCAACTTGGATGTGCAATTGCTATATTGACACCTGTTTTTAAGCGAGCGTAGCTCAGTTGGTAGAGCGCCACCTTGCCAAGGTGGTTGTCGAGGGTTCGACTCCCTTCGCTCGCTCCATTTTTTTTGTGGGGGTGTAGCTCAGTTGGTAGAGCAACTGACTCTTAATCAGTGGGTCCAGGGTTCGAATCCCTGCACCCCTACCATATCTCTTCACACCCCTGACAGGCTTGATTCTATTGGGTGTTATGCTGTTTTGCTACAAAAGCTTGGTACAAAAATCAGGCATTAAAGTTGATCATAATAGTAAAAATGAGTAACGTCATTCAGCGAGGCAAAATCTTTTACTTCCGAATGGCTGTCTCTGCGGATTGCCGTGAAACAATCGGTCAGTCAGAAATTAAAAGCACACTCGAAACAGGGAATCCACTGGATGCTGAGAAAAAAGCTGATAAGTTAACAGCGGAGTGGAAATCGCGCTTTGCCGATCCGCAGTGGTAAGCTAAAGAAAAAACCGGCTGCCCTGAAATCTGCGGCTGCTGGCAAACTTGAGGACTTTCGCGATCAGCTCAAATCTAACCTTGAAAAGAACCTGCCGCCTCTTCTAAATCAGAAATCCAACGAAGACCTAAGAGAGTTGTCGGACTATTATCAGGATCAGATCCTGACGTTCCGCCAAGGGCATCCAATGCTGGATGCGGGTAAAACACACCTCGAGCTGCCGGAGCTTGGTCTGACAACGCGGTGGAAACCTTAAGAAAGATACTCTCAACTTCATTCAAGCTCAAAAATTCGGAATCAAGATGGTTGTCGCGTTTAAATTTAATAGAATATTGCAAGTCGGACGGGGTGATTGGAGAGAGCGCGCATCGAAAGAACAATTGCAGTACCTGGGATCACCCTTCCACAACGGAAAACAAGGTGTCTTTTTAAAGGGATGCCCTGCGAACTCTCTGTTTTATGCTGGAAACTGGGCTGTAAGGCCAAGCAGGCACCTATTGAAGTAAACGACGATGCAAACCTCTTAGAGATGGTGAAAGCCTACGCGCACAAGATTGCGGAGATATGGATATACATCTTTAATATAAAGTAAAGTCGGGCTTCCCTGTGCATGCCTTACTACGAGGATAACGGGTGAGCCGTATAGTGGAAATCTCTATCTACGGTTCGATGAGGGCCTCGGGATTAAACTCCCGAGTGCTACTCTACTGAGAGATAAAAAAATTGTCTGCCTGCCTGTGCGTTGCACGCAGACAGGCGGCTATGCTGCGCCAGGTTCCTTGTGTTTTCAAAAATTAAAGTGCAACCATTTTGAACCCCTATGTCCAGTGATCTGGTGTCAGATCCGGCGCGGGGCTTTCTTATATACATACAGAGGAGAGAAACACAATGAACAAAAGAAAGCTGCCCACAATGGTGCCAATAAAGAGGTTTACAGCAATCAGCGATACGGAGTTGAGGTCAGCAAGGGTGTCGGTAAGCAGATGGAGACGATCTGGCTGATTGATCGGGAGCATCCCCTTAATAATGACCTTGCGATCCCATTTGACAACTGCCAACCCTGTCCTGAGCTTGTCGACTTACTGCGTTTCAACGCGGTAAAAAGCCGCGGAGTTGGTCATTGGCAGAGCCAGGAGCTCCAGCACGCCTGTGCCGGTGAAGTTGGTGATTGGTTGCCACGGCCCGGTCACCAGGTTGGTGGTACTCTGTACAATATGCTTTGCACCGGATTGCGAGAGGAACGACAGACCGAAATCGCCACCGGAGATAATGGGTTGCAAGAGTGTCACGGGTAGTGGAACCAAGCTGGAACCTACAACAAACCGGGCGTGGGCACCTGCGCTGATCTCCACTGTGGCAGACCAGCTGGAGATGGGGTTGGAATCCCAGTCCATGGGCTCGGAGATGGTAAGCCCAGCGAAGTTATTGGAGGTGTAAGAGACATCGAAGCTATTGGTGCCTTCCGGCAGCGTGGGTCCGGCGGGCCAGCTGGTGTTCCCAACGGGCAGGTTTGCATATCCGAGAGAGGTGTTGGCCTCCATGTCACGGGCATATACATAGAGTGAGTCGAAGCTGGCGGGGCCTGCCCACATATAACCAGTGTTAGTCGCCACGCCGATGGCATTGTCGAGCGGTTCTAAGATGGCTACTGGAGGCAGGTCGCTCGTGGAGAGGGCATCGACGGTGATGGTGAAGGTGTATTCCCGGCTAGCGGGGCCATTAACATTGAAGGAGAGCGTCCAGTCGCCACTCTCAATTTCATTGATCAGCTCCTGCAAGGTGGCATAATGCGCGGAGGATGAAGAGTAGATACTGCCGGTACTGAGCCAGTTCGGCGAAGCCACCTCATGTGTGGTGACCGGGTTTGGATAGGTGTAGGTGAAGGAAGGGAACATGAGATAGTAGGTGTTGGTTCCGCGAGTCTCGCGCTGGATTTCCAAATCAAAGTAAGCTTCATATTCGATTGCCGGGTAGTATTGAACATTGTCGAGAAAGGCGGCGTCATAGTTGTTGGCATCCGTGTCGCTGTTATAGAAGCTCCAGCGCAGGGTGTTGGGGCCGGGTTGCAGAGTCACTTCGTGGTAGTCCCATCCAGCACTCTGGTATCCGTCGTATCAGAAACCGTCGAAGTGGTTGTTATGCTCATCGACTGCGCTGAACTCGAAAACATCATAGTCGTCAGCGAGCATGTTCCACTCAAAATACAGGGAGCCGGGGCCATGGACAGTGGTTTCAATCCAAGAGGAGGTGTCGTCGGGAACCGCTCCGCTTTGGAGTGCGCTTGTACCGACAGCGATTATGTCGGACTGCACAAACCAACCGTCGCCGCCCCAGTCACCGCCGGTGATCCAGGATAACCCAGGTGATTCAACCGCAATATCGAGCTCGGAGCCGCCACCGGGGATGGCGAAGACAGAGTATAAATAGCTCATCAGGGAGGCGGATGGATTCCACCCGGCGATGGCCGGCCCTGAGATCAAGCTGAAGCTTGCGCCGGGAAAGTGATTGGTCTGATATTGAATCAAGAGTAGTTGGTCGGCAATGGTAAGTGCCGCGGAAGGGGTCCAGCTCGTGGCAGTGCCAGGCAGAACGGCATAATCACCAAAGGTGTATGGAGCATTGCTTTCGCGTACCGAGACGGCGATTTCAGGGAACATGGAGGTGGATGACCATTGTAATTCAGGTGGATTGGTTGAGGCAACCTCATTGTACAAGGGATCAACCATGGTGATATCGCCAAACATATTTGCGGTGATACCTGTTAAGCTCACGGAAAAGGTGTTGGTCTGCGCCGACGTATCGCCTACGTTACGGATCAGCGTCCAAACACCATTGGTGCATTCATCCAGCAGAACCGAGAAGCTTAGATTGGTAAAGCTGCCGACACTGGTCGTTGTGCTGTACTCACGCCAGATCTTACCATTCGGGGATTCCACCCGGTGATAGGTCACAGGATCAGGGCTTGAGGCAGCTATAGTAACCTGCCCATAAAAAGTGTCGTACCCCCTCCACAGGTTGAGGGTCACGCCAACATTAGCGAACGCTTGCTGTGCCAGAGTAATCAATACGGCCAGCAGGGCTGATTTAAAGTAGAAAGAAAAATTTAATCCCAGGGAGTATCTGTTTTTCATTGTTATGCCTCCTCAAATTTCTTGCTATTATAATCTAGCCTTTCGCAAAAAGCAAGGTCATTACCGATTATTTTTTAGCTGCGAAAACCTAAAGCAGCTAGTCGGGCAACCAAAAGATACTGTGCGTATGTGCGGGAGGTCGTCGCTATCACTCAGAAGTTTATGGTCAAGAGGTTGCTGCTACAGTAACAAACACCCCGCGTTCCGGGAAACAAAGGCAACTTTTCAGAAATCGGCCAGAGAGCGAAGAGCACGCTGAAGCGTGAACAACAAACGGCTGCCCCGTAAGGTTTGTTGTCCAGCCTTTCCGTGTCCGGCGTAGCTCCGATTTCCAATCGGACATGGCCGTTTGGAAGCCAAGGCGCGCGGCAAGGAAGTCGTCCGCTATGCGGGCGACCGCTCCACCTGCACTGCGGAGTGCAAGGGTTGCCGGTCAGTGTACGCTCTACGGGCTGCATTTTGCTACAGGCTCGTAAAAGGCGCGCCCTGGGTTGTAGGGTTGCTTCTCTGAAGCAATTTGTGATTTCCGGACAGCTGTTCGTCAAAGGCGCGTCAAGAGGTTTCAAGATCTTTGATTGGCTCATCCGTCGTCGTCCCGCAACCCGGCTTCGCCCGCAAGCGGGGCTACGCCGTGGCATTGCGGAACTATGCCGGACAAGGGCCGCCAACCCTACACGTTTCCACTGTAGTGAAGCTTGCATGTCACACGACAGGCACGAAGTGCGCTACAGGCGACGATAGACAACTTTTTGGAAAGAACAATTAATGTTTTGAAATTGATTTTCCGCCCAGTGTCTCATATACTTGCGGTTTTATTTTATGAAAAGAGAGAGAATTGGTTATGACACTCGCGGAATTAGAGAAACAACAGGCTCAGTCCTTGGCCGAAGTGGCGGCGGCACTGGATGCGGCTGCATTGGAGCAGCTCCGGATCCGGTATCTGGGACGCAATGGCATTGTACCGGCTGTGATGAAGCAGATGAAGGATGTGGCACCTGAGGAGCGCCCGGTTTTTGGTAAGAGCGTCAATAATTGGCGTTCCACGCTCGAGGCGGCCATGGCAGCCAAAGCAGGGGCAGCCGAGCAGCCCCGTGCAGCCGGCAATGCTTTTGACCCAACCCTGCCAGGGCGCTGGCCCGCGCCAGGGGCCAAACACCCGATTTCACGCGTGATTGAAGAGAGTGTGGCGATTTTCAACCGGCTCGGCTTCTCTGTTGCCGACGGCCCTGATATTGAGAGTCGGTTTAACAATTTCACGGCGCTCAATACACCTGCGCACCATCCCTCGATGAATGCTTCGGACACCTTCTGGCTGGCTGAGGATCAACTGCTGCGCACACAAACATCTCCGGTGCAGATCCGAATCATGACCCAGCATCAGCCGCCAATACGCATTATCACCCCTGGCCGCACCTATCGCCGCGACACAACCGACGCGACTCACAGCGCCAACTTTCATCAGATGGAGGGGCTGTATGTTGATACTAAGCCAATCTCACTCGCTGATCTGAAGGCCACGCTGGCCTATTTTGCCAAAGAGATGATGGGCTCAACCGCCGGGGTCCGCTTTCGTCCGCACTTTTTCCCTTTCACCGAGCCGAGTGTTGAGGTTGATTTCGCCTGCCATGTCTGCGCAGGGCAGGGCTGCCGTGTCTGCAAGATGAGCGGCTGGATTGAGATAGCCGGTGCCGGAATGGTTGATCCGCGTGTCTTTGATTTTGTCGGTTATCCCTCTGAGGAGGTCAATGGATATGCCTTTGGTTTTGGCATTGAACGGATTGCAATGATTAAATACGGGATCCCGGATATTCGTTGGCTTTATGAGAATGACGCGCGTTTTTTGGAGCAGCTTCGCTAGGGCGACGCAGAGGAGCAGATGTCATTGGAGGCGCACAGGGCGCCGGTGAATCAATATTTTGAGGCGAGATTATGAAATTACCGATCAGTTGGTTGAATGAGTATGTTGATGTGTCGGATCTGCCGGTCCAGGAGCTGGCAGCCAAGCTGACATTCTCCGGGATCGAGGTTGAGGGCATTGAAGAGATGGGTGCCAACCTGGACGATCACTTTGTTGTGGGCGAGGTTATCACCTGCGAGCCGCATGAAAACTCCGATCACCTGAGTGTCTGCTCAGTGTTTGACGGGATTGGCAGATATCAGGTGGTTTGCGGGGCGTCGAACTGCCGAGCCGGTATCAAGGTGCCATTTGCCAGAGTTGGAGCTGTGATCCCCAGGGGCGGATTCACGATTAAAAAGACCAAGCTGCGCGGGGTCGCCTCCTTTGGGATGATATGTTCAGCGGCCGAGCTTAATCTGGCGGCTGAGAGCGACGGGATTATGATTCTTGACCCCAATGCCTTGACCGGAGCTCCAATGTGTGAGCTTCTGCCCGCTGCTGAGAGCGTGCTGGATCTGGAGATCACCTGGAACAGGCCTGACTGCCTCTCAATCATCGGCGTTGCCCGCGAATTCGCAGCGCTCCTGAAGCGTCCGTTAAAGCTGCCCTCGGTTGATTTTACTGAGAGCGATGAGCCGGTTGAGGATTATGTGCAAGTCAAAATCGAGGCGCCCGAGCTTTGCTCACGCTACACAGCCAGAGTGTTAACAGGTGTCCGGGAGGACGCCTCGCCGCTCTGGATGCAGCGCCGCCTTGAGATGTGCGGCATTCGTGCGATCTCCCTGGCAGTTGACGTGACCAACTACGTGATGCTTGAGGTTGGGCAGCCCTTGCACGCCTTTGACTATCGCAAGCTGGCGGAACAGCGGATTGTGGTGCGCCGCGCCGGGCCGGGAGAGAGCATCACCACTCTGGATGGTGTGACGCGTAAGCTCGACAGCACTATGCTGGTGATTGCCGATGCGCGCGAGCCAATCGCTGTGGCGGGTGTCATGGGCGGCGCGGAGAGTGAGATTGAGGGCGACAGCCAACATGTATTAATTGAGAGTGCTCTCTTTGACCCGAGCGCCACCAAGTTCACTGCGGAGGCTTTAGCTCTCTCAACCGAGTCTTCACGCCGCTTTGAACGGGGAGTTGATCCCGACCTGGCTGATTGGGCTAGCCGCCGGGCCACCGCGCTGATGGTTGAGCATGGCGGTGCCAAGGTTGCACTGGGTGTGATCGACTGCGACTACCGTTGCTTTGAAAAGATGGTTACCCCCTTGCGGTTTGACCGCGCCCGCCAAGTTATTGGGGTGGTGCTGAGTGATGACGCGATGATTGAGATTCTGAACAGCCTTGGCTTGCAGCTGAGATCCAACGCCAACGGCCAAGCTCTCTTTGAAATTCCCTCCTATCGCCTGGACTTGAGTTTAGAGGCTGATTTGATTGAGGAGATCGCCCGTATGCACGGGCTGGATAACGTGCCGGCCAACGTGCTTGAATCCGCCTCTGCCTCGACCTTGGATGACACGTTCTTCTATGATCGCAAGCACTGTCGCGAGATTTTGACTGGCATGGGCTTTACCGAGGCCATGCACTACAGCTTTCTCTCGGCAGGTGAGCTGGATGCGTTTGACAAGCGCGCGAGCGCGCTGCGCGCTGTGATACCCAATCCAGTCAGCGGTGATTACGGTGTTTTAAGGGACTCTCTGCTGCCGCAGATGGCGGCATCACTGGGACGCAACGCCTCGCGGCAGGTTGAATCAGCCGCCCTGTTTGAGATGGGGCGGGTTTTCATGAAGAACACAGAGGGAGTTTTCACGGAGGAGGAGCGCCTCTCAATTGGCATGATGGGCCCGTTCGGGCGTTCGCCGATTGACCGGCGCAGGGCGGTTTCAAATGAGGAGGCTTTACTATGGCTCAAGGGCGCGGTTGAAAATTTGGTGGGCATGCTGCATGCCGGCGGCCCGGAGTTCAAGTTGAATAACCACCCGGCAATGGAAGATGGCTGGAGCGCGGATATCCTGCTGGACGGTGAACCGGCCGGGTGCATGGGGCTTCTCTCAGCCAAGCTGCGGCACCAGTGGCGCATGACCCTGCCAATGCCGGTGGCTGAATTGCGGCTGGCGCCGCTGCTGAAGAAAGTCGCGAGAGTTGGCGGTGTCAAACCTGTGCCAACATATCCTATGGTGCAGCGCGATGTCGCGTTCATCAGCGATGCCACTCTTACACATCGTGATGTGGTGGCCTGTATCAAAAATGCGGCACCTGCTGAGTTGACAAAGGTCGAGTTATTTGATATCTTCGTCTCAAAAGAAATAGGGAAAGGAAAACGCAGTCTCGGATATACCCTTTCATTTCGATCGCTGGATCGAACTTTGACCGATCACGAGGTGAATCAATCTTTTGTGAAGATTGTTCAGGCACTGAAAGATGAACTCAAAGTGGATATCAGAGAGGGATGATGGCTGCGCTCCTAAGAAAGCGGTTTTTTGATTTAATTTGCACGCAGTCAGGGTTAACCTGTCAGCAAAACGAAGTCAACCCTGCTTTGTTCGCGGATAAGCGGCGGTTCTCTGACCTTCAGTTAACTATGGGAACTTGAATGCGTCTGTCCAGTGAGCCTGTCTTTGACAGGCACCGAGTGGGCAACGACTAGAGAGCCCACCTCGTAAGCGAGGTTTCAGAGGCGCTGACAATACGGCAAAGTGGGGTTTTTTATTTTAGGCAACAGGGGAGTAATGAAACAAAAGGTGACCTTTTTTCTAATGGTGTGCCTATCAGTGGCATGTCACGCGTTTGGGGCGAAATCTCTGCCCGAGGTGACGCAGGCTGCTCTGGACGAGATGGGTGTCACCTATGGCACGCCCCAGATGAGCGGTTTCGTTTTTGTGAATGGACGCTATCTGCCGCCTCCCTATACTGTCACCCGCCGAGGTAATGCCTTGTTCATCAACCGCTATCAAATTGAGCAGCCGGTTGCCTGGAGCTATTTTGACAGCACTGTAGTTGATACGCCTGAGACTGTCGACCCTGCGGAGCTGGATCACGAGGAGGACTCTGTCGGTGCAGCTCCCGCGCAGGTCTCCAGCATTGATGCGCTCTTTTCCGAGGATCAGGGCGCAGCCGCTGACACGGCACCTAAGGAGCAGGGTGCGAAGACGATCAAAAGCATTGATGACCTCTTCGGCGATGAGGACGTGCAGCGCGAGGAGCCGGCCCCCGGCCCGCGCGCTCAAAACATAAGCCATATCGATGATTTGTTTACGGATGATGAACCTCCCAAGCGGGCACCCGTTAATTTATTTCGGCCGCAGCCTGTTGCACCTGTCGTGGCGTTCAAACCAGCTGTTCCGCAAACACCGGAGCAACTTCAGGCTAAAAAAGAAATTCTAAAGGCGCGGCTGGATCAAAAGCGCGACTCGTATGAGCGTGCTCTAGCTAAAGGGGAACTCTATTTTTTCAACACCTCCCACAACCAGATTAACGGCAACTATGGAACTGCCCGCACCTTGATTGAGGTGCTGCCGGCAGCCTTGCGCTACGCCCGCTCTCCGTCCGAACTGCTGAGCCGCCTGCGCTCCGGCAGTGTTTACTTTATTGATTTCACCACCTGCGAGGCGTTGTACAAGCATAAAACAACCTTTCCCCTGCTCCAGCAACGCCTGGATAATATTAAGGAGATGGAGTATCTCAAAGCCGCAAGAAAAGAGTAATTCAAAGCCGCGATTTGACCAGAGTGCATTGGAGAGGCTGTGCCAGGTGCTGGCCTCTCTGTCATCACCGGATGAAGCGCAGCTTTTTTTACAGGAGCTCTTGACAGCCAATGAGCGGCGCGACGTGGTGCTGCGCTGGCAGCTGCTTGAACTGTTAGACGCAGGGGTTTCGCAGCGCAAGATTGCCGCGATGCTGGGCATCAGTCTCTGCAAAATCACACGCGGCTCAAAGATTTTACGGGACGATAAAAGTGTCGTGCGCCGTAAACTTAAAGGTGATAAAGTATGAGAATGATATCCGAAAATATTCAGGCGCAGATGGAGAAATCCTCCTGGATTAGAAAGATGTTTGAAAAGGGCGCTGAGCTGAAGCAGAAGTTCGGCGCGGAGAGTGTTTTTGACTTCAGTCTGGGCAACCCTGATATTCCACCGCCAGCTAACACACGTGAGATACTGATTGAGCTTGCAGGGCAGTTGAGCCAATCGCTGGGCATGGGCTATTGCCCTAACGCCGGCCTCCCTGTTTTTCGGGCAGCCCTCGCTGAAATGCTGAGCAAGGAGCAGCAGGCGGAGCTCCAGGCAGCGCACGTGGTTGTCACCTGCGGTGCGGCCGGGGCGCTGACCGCGTTTTTCAGAGCAGTTCTGGAGCCAGGTGACGAGGTGATCACGCCTGCCCCGTATTTTGTCGAGTATGGAGCCTACTGCGCTCATTTTGGCGGTCTGCTGCGCCCGGTGCCTTCGATTGCACCCGCATTTCAACTTGATTTGGAGGCAATTAAAGGGGCGGTCTGTGAAAAAACACGCGTGGTGTTGATCAATTCGCCCAACAACCCCACTGGCTGCATCTACTCCAAGGAAATCCTGCAAGAGTTGGGAGCCTGGATCACAAAGATTAATGGGGGGCGGGAGCGTCCTGTTTATCTTGTCAGCGATGAGCCCTATCGTTTTCTGGCCTATGACGGGGTGGAGGTGCCGCCTGTGCTGCCCTTAACTCCCTTTGCGTTGGTGCTCGGATCTTTTTCAAAAAAACTCTCGATTCCCGGGGAGCGCGTCGGCTACTTGGTCGCCAATCCACAGATGCCGGATGTCCGGACTCTGATCAATGCTGTCACCCTGACCAACCGCACGCTGGGGTTTGTGAACGCGCCGGTTATCGGCCAGCGCATGGCCCTTCAAATGCTCGATGCTGGCGTGGACATAGGAATTTACCAGCGCCGCAGGGATGCCATGGCCGCTGTTCTGAGGGGGGCTGGCATCAACTTCAGTATGCCTGCCGGGGCCTTTTACTTCTTCCCCGAGGCGCCGGGCGGAGATGACGTTCAGTTTGTGAGCGCGCTGCTGCAACGGAATATTTTGGCAGTGCCGGGAACCGGGTTTGGCTACCCCGGCTATTTCCGGCTCTCTTTCAGTGTGCAGGAGGATGTTATTCAGCGTTCCGCACCAGCCTTTAAAGAGGCGGTCGCGAGTTATAAGCTAGCTTTGTCGGAGATAAAAAAAGGAGTTGAAAAATGAAATTAAGAGTGATGGTGTTTCTGAGCATGGTCATGCTAACCGCTGTTTTACAGGGTGCGGAGCAGTTTTTCATTGTTAAACTGACCGATATGATTGGCGGAGTTGGCTACAAAGTCATGTCAGCTGATGAATATAAAAAGGCTTTCCAGGAGGTTCAGGAGGAGATGCGGGTCTTCCCGGCAGTCTTGGCTGATTGTAAAAAAGAGTGGAGCGCGGATAAAGAGCGTACAGAGGCTTTCCCGTCGAGCAAAATCAAGGTGCGTAAGATTGCTAAAGGTGGAGCGACTTATCCGAGCGTGGAAAAAGCCACGCTGAAGTTGGAGCGCCTGGAGGATGGCTTGACTGCGGATCGCTTAGCAGTGTTGGATAAGCACGCCAAAAGCTTCAAGAATATGGATGAGCGCACACATGCCCGTGAAGCCGCTAAACTCACGGCGTTCAAAGATGGCTTTGAGCTTGTTGCCAAGAAAATGGAGGAGAAGTTGGGCCGACCAGTCGAGAATTTCGGCTTTGACCTAATTATCCCTGAGCCAAAGGCCAAGCCCTGAAGCAGCTTCAAAGCGGGTGATTGAGAAGTTGCTGTAAAAGTGATCATGGAGTAGTGCAAGCATCTTGCTTGCAGAAAACATTTTCAATCTGACATGATCGCTTTGAAACCAATGCGCGAAGCAAGGAGGTCGTCCGCTATGCGGGCGACTGCTGGCGGCACGCGATTGATCAGGCACGCAGAGTATAGTCAGCCGCGCCGTCGGTTTACGATAGCGGCGACGATGTTGGTTGGCAATTTTCACGCATGATCCCGAGCATTCACCAACATCGTCGCACAGCATCGCCGTCCGATGCCGCTCTAGCAGCGGCATTTTGCAGCAGGCTCCTGAAAAGCGCGTCCCGGGGTGTAGCGTTGCTTCTGTGAAGCAATTTGCGGGTGCCAGGTGTCTGTTCGTCAAAGGCGCATCAAGGGATTTCATAATCTTTGATTGGCATTTAAATTTTAATGAAACCTGCAAGTCGCGCGACAGGCTACGATAGATAATTTTTTCGGTTTTTGTAACAGGAGTGACAAGATGAGTATCAAAATCTGCAAATGGTCGGTTACAGCACCTTCTCCGACAGTGGAGAAATTTCTCCGGCGCCCTGCTTTTGCGCCTGAGGCTGAGCGCGTCGCCGCTGAGGTGCTGGCTGATATCAGGCAGCGCGGGAATCCCGCTGTGCTGGCCGCTGTCCGCAAATTTGATGGCGCGACCCTCAAGGTCTCCGAGATGCTGCTCTCGCAAGCGGAGCTGGCGGACGCTGTTAAAGGGGTGCCGGCACGCATTAAACGGGCGGTGCGGGATGCGCATGGCCGCGTGAAGTTGTTTGCCGAGGCTGGCATGCGTGATGCGTGGCAGATGGAGACCGCGCACGGCGGCTTCCTGGGGGAGTGCTTTTCACCCATGGAGCGCGTGGGGGTCTATGTCCCGGGTGGAACCGCGCCGCTGGCATCCACCGCGATTATGACTGTGACGCTGGCCAAGTGCGCCGGGGTGCCTGAGATCGTTGCCTGCACGCCCTGCGGACGCGATAAAACCGTGAACCCGGTTTTGCTCTATGCCTTGAAAATCGCGGGCGTAACCGAGATCTATAAGGTCGGCGGCATTCAGGCGATTGGCTTGATGGCCTTCGGAACCCAAAGCATTGCGCCAGTGCAGAAAATCGCCGGTCCTGGCAATGCCTATGTCACCGCTGCCAAGCGCCAGGTTTACGGATATGTGGGGATTGATCAGGTTGCCGGTCCCAGTGAGATTGCGGTGCTGGCCGATGCTGCCGCCAACCCGGCCTGGGTGGCCGCTGATCTGCTGTCGCAGGCTGAGCATGGCAGCGGCGATGAGAAATCTTTGCTGGTAACTGATTCGATGGCAATGGCCGAGGCGGTTAAAAAGGAGCTTCTTGCGCAGCAGGAAACTCTTTCGCGCAGGGAGCTGATTGAACGCGTTATCCAAAATAACGGGATACTGCTGGTGGTTGTGCCAGCGTTGAAGCAGGGCATGGAGCTGGTCAACCGCTTTGCCCCCGAGCACTTTGAGATTATGACAGCGAATGCACGCGAGCTGCTGAACCTGGTGCGCTGCGCTGGAGCAGTGTTTATCGGCGGGTGGACACCGGAGGCGGCTGGTGATTTTATCGCTGGTCCGAGTCATGTGCTGCCAACCGGAGGTGCCGCCCGGATGTTCAATGGCCTGACAGCCGATGATTTTCGGCGACGGCACAGCTTTGTGGAGTATACGCAGGCGGATTTGGCTGAAACGCGCGGCTCAATCGAAACCTTTGCGGAGGTGGAGGGGCTGGATGCGCATGGCCGCAGTGCAGCCATCCGTTTCGAGTAATGAAAAAAGAACGTTTAGATACACTGCTGGTGGAGGCAGGACTGGCTGATAGCAAAGAGCTGGCCCAGCGTCTGATCCTGGCGGGTGCTGTGCGGGTCTCCGGCCAGGTGGCTGCCAAGTGTGGTCATCGCTATGCAAACGATCTGCCGTTGGAGGTGACCGCCCGACCACGGTTTGTTAGCCGCGGCGGAGATAAGATGCAGGGGGCTTTTACGGCCTTCCCGGATTTTGACGTGACCGGCCTGGTTGGTTTGGATGTGGGAGCTTCCACCGGCGGCTTCACCGATTGTCTGCTGCAGCATGGCGCACTGCGGATGATTGCAGTGGATGTCGGTCGGGGCCAGTTGCACTGGAAGTTACGTCAGGACCAGCGTGTACACGTGATGGAATCTTTTAATGCGCGTTATCTGCGCTTGGAGGATCTACCGGAGCAGCCGCAGGTGGCTGTGACTGATGTCTCTTTTATCTCTCTGAAACTCATTCTGCCGCCCATGGCAGCGGTGCTGGAGGCTGGGCGCGAGATTATTTCGCTGATCAAGCCGCAGTTTGAAGCAGGGCGTAAACAAGCGCCGCGCGGGGTGGTGCGCGACCCGGCTGTGCATCAGGCGGTGGTGGAGGAGATCCGGCGTTTCGGCACCGAAGAGCTGAGGTTGGAGTGGCTGGGGTGCGTTGAGTCACCCCTGCGGGGGCCGGAGGGTAATGTTGAATTTCTGGCGCGTTGGCGCAAGGGGTACTCATGATGCGAACCATTGGTGTAATCACAAATTTCAGTAAAGAGCGGGCCGTAGAGCTTTTGGCGGAGGTGGTTGCGTGCGCCCAGGGGCTCGGTTTTGAACTCTGGTTGCAAAGCTCAACGCATGCCGGGCAGCTATCCTCTCAGTGTTGTGCTGCGGAGTGCTTTGTGGAAAAAGGGGTCGAGGGTGTCGTGGTGCTGGGCGGTGACGGCACCATGCTGGATGCGGCCCATCAGATGGGCGACCGTCAACTGCCGATGATGGGGTTGAACATCGGCTCACTGGGTTACTTAACGAGCGTTGAGGATCATCAGTATGAGGAGGCGTTGCGTCACCTTTACAACGGCTCTTATTATGTGAGCCACCGCACAGCGCTCGCTCTAAAGGTTATCAACCCCGCAGGAGAGACGCTTGCCCTGCCGGGCGCATTGAACGACGCGGTGGTTAGCCGCGGAGCAACCGGGCATGCGGTTAAACTGGAGCTGATCCTGGATAAGATGAGCGTATCGCAGTTTTTATGTGACGGCATTATTGTGGCGACCCCAACTGGCAGCACCGCCTACTCACTGGCCGCCGGGGGGCCGATTGTTATGCCTGCCACCCCTGCCTTTGTGGTCAGTTTCATATGTCCGCACTCCCTAACCTCGCGACCTTTGGTGTTGCGGGACACCACCAAGATTGTGATCAAAGTGATTGAGTGCACTTCGCCCATGTTGGTCAGCTCTGATGGCCGTTGCAACGAGTTGGTTACTCAGGGCTGCCGGATTGAGATTGAAAAGAATACGCTGACAGTTCCGGTGATTGAGCTGCAAGGGTATAATCCGTATGAGGTGCTGCGCCGCAAACTGAGTTGGGGCAGCCGCGGCACGTGAGGCTGGCCTGCTTCGCCGGGTGCACTCTTCCGCCGCTCGGGCCTGCGGATGCCTCTCATTTTACGCGGCTGTTTTAAAAACTGACCGGATGCTCCCTCTCCACTTTCAGAGCGGGCAACACTCCTGAGACACGTTAGGCGCTTAAGCGACTAGAAAAAACAATTAATTGTCCTTTCCTTTCTGAAAAGTTGACGGTCAGGCCTTGTTGCGGCTTGCTTCGCATTCATCCACCGCATAGCGGCGGATATACTGTGTCGACTTGGCATGCGGTGTTGGTGGACGACCCGGAAGGCGCAGCCATCGTCCACCCGCCGCATGCAGATGTTAATGAACCAGAATAAAAGTGCCAAAGGGGATCGTCACCACCCCGGTTCCTTCGCTAGAATTCAGCACCAGTGTGAACATCGAATCTCCTTTGTCGATCACCTCGCCATCAACCCCGTGGCATACCTCCAGGTTTTACCCGCAATGATCTGGTCTCACGCCGCGCGCTCCGAACGTATGCAGTTCAAACAACTAACAGCCTGCTAGCGATTCCAGGCCGGGGGCTCCGTGCCGACAGCCTCATCAAATTTAACCTGCGGACGGAAGTTCTCATGCCCCGCGAACTTCTCGTGCTTACGGCCCCAGTAGGAGGGGTGGAACTGGCAGTTGGCATCAATCCAATTCGCCAGCGCATAGAACTCCGCGTCGCTGAGTTTAACGCTGACGTGAGCCTTGGCCTTTAATTTGGCCATAGCGGCGGTCGTCTTGTCACGCGGCTCGAAACGTCCCTCTGCGTGCATGGCCAGCAGCAGGCTGGTGGTGGAGCCGATGGTGTAGGGCGGCATATACTCAATACAGGCGGAGCCGGCATTCTCATTCAGCAGAGCGCGGTTGCCGAGCAGGTTAGCAACCTTGCGTGAGCGCGCGATCAAGTTGTTGTAAGAGCGGCTGTAGATTCCCTGCGCCTCACCAGTCAAGGCCAGATCGGCCTTAGGTTTGTCGCCGGCGTGACACTCTATGCACTGTTTATCCAGGATCGGCTGGATCTGTCGGGGATAGTCGAAGAGCTTGCCAACACTAGCCTCGCCGGGCTGAGCCTGCAGCGCGGCCGGCCCTGTGCCGCCCAGCGCCATATTGGTGGTGCGGCGTGTGGTTGGGACATCATTGGGCAGCTCGTGGCAGCCCACGCAGCCGCGCACCTCACCTGGCATATAGTTGACAAAGGTGCGCTCAGTGTGTACGGCCATGTAGTTTTTATCCAAAGCCTGGAAATAGATGTTCTTGTTGGCAGGAACCTTGAAACAGGCTGAGCCGTCAGCATTGACCGGCACAAGGCCATATTGAACCTTAAGTCCAAGCAGGTTGTTGCCCAGAGCGGTGTAAGCCATGCCGTCCCGATCAGAGCCGCACCAATCATTGATAACCGACCAGGGACGCGACACCTGCTCCATCACGCGGATAAACTTGACTGTGCCGGGCTCCACACCCTCCATGCCGTAGTGCACATCCTGCACAATGCAGAGCGCCTCCCGCTGATTGGCGAGCTCTTCGTCAATGGCGGAGAGCAGCACTGGCGGCTTGGTTCGCGCGAGCAATGGATAGGGGTGCCAGCAGGAGATGGCGTGATCGCGGTAGAGTACCTGTCCGTTGCCCTCGCCGTCGATAACTGTCAGGTCATAGCCGATGGCGTTATCCCACTTCAACCCTTTGGGCTTGTGGGCGGCGATAAAAAGATGTTCAGAGAGCGGATAGGGGTCTTTGAAGAGCCGCCCATCAATACCGGTTGAATCGCGGTACCATTTGCCCTCCGCATTTTTGAAATAGAACCCGTCGTGGCCGAACGCGTTGATGTCAGAGGTCACAAAGCGCATGGCATCATACGAGCGGATGTGCTTGCGCATATCCACAACTATCACCGTGCCCATGGCGTTATTAGGGCCCCAGTGGGTTGCGCCCAGCATCACAATTTTGTCATCAGATCCGGGAATGGCGCGTGGGTAGATCAAGGTCTCGGGGTGCGAGATGGAGTTGCCGTAAATTTCCACCGAGCCTGTGCCATCCGAGCGCATGGCCCAGATGCACTTCAAGTTGCCAGCCGCTTTATCAACATACTCCCAGCGATGATACATGACCCTGCCATCCGACATCATGGCTGGTGAGGCCTCGCTGACCGAGTTATTGCTCAGCTGGAGGATATTCCCGCCATCGCCATCCATGCGGTGGATTACCTTGGTTGTGAAAATGCTGGGGCTGTCACAGAGCGTGCCGTATTGACAGCGCGTTGACGAGAACATCACCCCGCCATCCGGGAGGTAGCAGGGGTGCAGGTCATCGGTGCCGTAGTGATACCCAGGTTTACCATGCTTGGCCTGCAACTCCTTCTCGTTTGTCACAGGAAAGGTCAATTGACGCAAGCCCGTGCCATCAACATTGACCTCGAAAATGCGATAGCCCTCGTTCTGAGTACGCTTGCAATCGAAGATCACCTTCTTGGCGTCAAAGGAGAGGTCAAAGCGGTTGAAGACGCAGGCATTAAACTCGGGGATTAGCTCACGCACAGCACCGGTTCTCAAATTCAGGGCGCAGAGGTTACCGCCTGGCAGCCAGCGGCTGTTGACATACTCGGTGTAAACATGGTTGGCGTTGAGGGTGAAACGCTTCACAAACAAGATTTCCTCAACACCGGCCTCCAGCAGCTTGGCCGCCGCCTCCGGCTGCAAGCCCTGCGGCAGGTCGGCTGTTTTGATGGTCTCCCCCTTCATGGGCGGTGGCGGTGGCGGAGCGGGGATCGCCGCAATGACCTTCCCTGAACCGGGGCTCATCTCAGCGACCACAAACTCCAGCGTTGCGCCCGCCTTAGCCGCCGACGCATGCGCCAGCTGGCAGCGTTTGTCGTCGAGAATTGAAACCCTGCAGCCGTCCAGCCGCTCGCGCATTGACGCGCGATTCCAGATTTTGATGGAGTCAATCTTTTGAACGCGGCCCAGGTCAACCTCCCACCAAGGGGCGCTGTTTAACTCCGTATGGGTCACTGAGCCCTCGGTGTACACCGGGTTGCGATTACCATCCACCGCCAGCCCGGCGGCTCCGCCACCCCATTGGGATGATTGCGAAGCCTTGGCTTTCAATGCCAGGTTTTTTCCACCAGCCAAGACCTCAACCTCGGCCAGCGACAAGTAGCGGTTGTCGCCCGGCAGCTCAACCCGTACAAACCGTCCGCTGACCTCAACGCCACGCAGCTGCGGGACTTGCTCACGCTGCGCCGCAGCTGCTTCAGCACCACCTGACGCAGGCAGTGCGCTGGAGCAGGTGATGGTAGCGGCAGCCCAGATGGCTGCGGGGAAACACCTTGATAATAACCTCTGTTTCATATTGTCCTTTTTAAAAAATACACGGGCAGGACTTGTTGCGGCTTGCTTCGCAACGATCCACCGCATAGCGGCGGATATACTGGGCTTCGCATTCATCCACCGCATAGCGGCGGATATACTGGGCTTCGCATTCATCCACCGCATAGCGGGCATGCTGGGCTTCGCGGTCATCCACTCCGACAAAGTTTGCGGCAAAGTTTACAACAAAGTTACGCTTGCGCCGCACTGTCGTTCGTGCGGCGCGGTAATGGTCAAGGGCGATGCTATTTGATCATTATGACTGTGCCGCGGTACTTAATCTTGTAGGTCAGCTGTGGCCCGGGCAGGTCAGGGTGCTCCTTGGCAGCAAAGTATATTGACCGAGCTTGTTTGCCACTCAGAGTGTTGAAGCCAGCGGTGAACATAACGGTTACGGTGTTATCGCTCTGCACATAATCGCCCAACCGCGGTAGGTCAACTTTGAATCGTGTGCCGGATTTGGTTGAATATAATATCCACCAATGGGTTTCTTCGCCTACTAGGAGGTTTTCCGCATCACTTGTAAATCGGAGTCCCTCTGTTTGATTGGCTGGGGCGTTATTCCAGGTAATATCACTCTCCTGCCAGTCAATGCCGAGAACACTCCCAGCTGGCACAAATCCGCTTTTCAGAGCGTACGGCATAATCCAACATCCGGTTCCACCGTTGTAACTGTAATATCCAGTATAGCATAGTGTTAGAGTTGCCGGGGCATCCAGATCTGCGGACTGACTCTTTGAAAGATCGAACTTGGCGTACATTTTTCGCCGTGGGTTTGTGTAGTAGTCGTTCCTGACCCAATGTTTTGCTGCTGTGCCGCCGTTCTGTTGCACCTCATCCGCATACGTAGGGGCACGAACCTCATTGTCTTGCACGGCCTCGACTGTGACAAACGATGATGGCAGTACCGCCTGCGGCTGCTTTGGCAGAAAATCGGCGCCCAATTTCGCGTTGGCCTCCAGCTGACTTTTTGTGAGCGCTATATTCCAGATGCGCACCTCATTGTAGCTGGCGTTGGCATCGTAGTCATTAGGCCACTGGGAATGGCCCAGCCACATGTTATTTTGAACTAAATCCGCCAGCGTGAAATCAACACTCATTGAACCGGAGCGGAGCGTCACGCCCGCGTCATTCATCTTGTACCACTGCAGCAGAGTTCTACCGCCAGCGTCGGCCCCGGGAGTGATGACCATGGAGATATGAAACTCCTGATTGAGGGTATATGGCTGCATGGTTTCGTCCGCGCTGCCACCGTTGGGAAGGCATACTACACGGTCTTTATTTAGGTCTGTGCCTTGCGTCCATGACATTATGATGTAGTTTGCTGTGCTTGAACCGAAATCAAAGATCCGGCTCCAATTTTGTACATTATGCTGCGTGGCCCACAGTTCGATGGTTACCGGCGCGTTGGTCTTCGGCAGGATGTTGGTACCAAGCGCGATGTATGAAGTGACGCTACTGCCGCCAGCTAATGTGTACTGATTGCTGCCAGCTGCCACGCTGTCGTGCGCGGTCGCGTGTGAGGAGCCGACCGAGTCTTCAAGGCTGTTGTTGAAGCTCCAGCGGTGCGCCAGCTCTAGCTCGGGTTGCTTAACCTTAACTGTTCCAGCCTCTATTTTGGTTGTGCCGGTGTATGAATTCTCATCGGCGAGTATTAAAGAGCCGCTGCCCAGCTTGGTCAGCCCACCGTCAGGTGCCGCGCCGCTCTTGAGATTTTGCTCCACGGTGATCACATTGTTGCCCGAGTCGATGATGGCACCGCCTGCCAGCACGTTGGCAGTTGTCAGCCCCTGCATAAAAACCGGATAGGTCGCGCCACTACCGGGTGCCAGCAGCGTGCCGCCGTCGAAGTTGAAGGTGCCACTGTAGCCTGGGCCCCGCACGATGGTCGGCGTGATCATCGTGCCGCCGGTCTCGAGGTTGACTGTACCGATGCCTGTATCAGCAGAGCCGCCGCTGAGCTGCAGGCCGCCGACGAGTTGCGCCACCCCTGATCCGTTGATTGTCAAGGTGCCTGTTCCAGCTTCCCCAATAATCAATTTTCTGGGTGAGGTGGTCTGGTTGAATTTGCCGCCCGAAAGGGTGTAATGACCGACACCGCCCTTGTAACGGCCCACCACCGGCCATTGGCCGCATGAGACGGTACCTCCGGTTTGCAGCAAATTGCCAGCTCCGTATGCTCCGATCTGGAAGTTCGCACCGCCGGTGTCGAGGTCGCCGTCTTGCAGATAGTAGTTTCCGATGCTTCCGGCGGTGTCACTGATGCGCCAATCTATAATCTCGCCCGTTTGGCTTATTTTGCCGCCTGTTTGGGTGACAACGCCTGTGCCGCCGTCACTGCCCACCAGCAGCCTGGACATAGAGAGTTCGCCGGCGCCCATCTCCAGTGTGCCGAGCGCCTCAGCTGAGCCCGTGCCGATGCCGACAACCGCCAGCCCGGCCACTGTGCCGCCGTCAAATTGCGCTGTGCCGCCATTGGTAATCACAACAGAGTCTCCCGCCTTCGGCAGAGTGGCGCTCTCCCAGTTTAGTTTGTTGGTGAACGATCCGGTAGTCCCTGTCCATGTTGCGGCAGAGCTCTGAGTTGTCACTATTGAGCAGCCCAGTGTGGCGGTTACACCCAGTAGAAGGGTAGAAGGTGCAACGGCGTGTTTTTTCTTGACATAACTTTACCCTTTCAGTTCTTCGTCGTAACAAACCGCGACCTTGCCGCAGTTGCCGTCGGCCATGGTTGCGTAAGCTTCAGCGGCTTTTTCAAGCGGGAAGCGGTGCGTGATTAGTTTATCCGGATGGATGCCCCAGCGCACAAGCCTCTCCACCAGCTCCTCCATACGCCAGAGGTTGGTGACCCACGAGCCGTAGATCGTCTTCTGGTCGTGGATGATGTCCGGGCTCGGGTTGAAGGCGACGGTGCCGCCCTCACCGATCAAGACGATCTTGCCCCACTTGCGCGTGGCCTGGATCGCCGTCAGCCGGCCCTTGTCGTTCGCGGAGCACTCAACTGCGCGTTCAACGCCCATTCCGCCGGTCAGCGCCCGTACCTGCGCCACTGCGTCTGCTCCGGCGGGGATCACGTGGTCTGCCAGCCCCAGCTGCTTGGCGATTCGCATGCGCGCCTCGCTCACATCGGTGCCGATGGTCAGGGACGCGCCCATGGCTTTGCAGAGTTGCAGCGCCGCCAGCCCCACAGGGCCGAGTCCGGTCACGAGTACCGCGTCGTTGCCGCAGATGCCGATCTTCTCCAGCCCCTCATAGACAGTGCCGAAGCCGCACGCAACCTGGGCTCCATCGGCGTAGGTCAGCGCGTCCGGCAGCAGCACCAGATCTTTCTCTTCAGCTAAGATGTAGGGTGCCATACCGCCGTTGCGCTGCCAACCGTAGGCCTTGCGATACTGCTCGCTGGTGCAGGAGATCATGTAGCCGCGGCGGCAGTCGTTGCAGAGGCCGCAGCCTGAGATGTGGTACACGACCACGCGGTCGCCCTCTTTAAAGCGGCGCATGCCCGGCCCGCACTTGATGATCCGTCCGGCCGTTTCATGGCCTGCAACCAAGCCTTTCTGATAGCCCTCGGGCCCTTTGCCCAGATGCTCGTGGTAGATACAGCGGATGTCCGAGCCGCAAATTGTACACACCTTGGTTTTCAGCAAGACCTCGCCATGGCCGGGCTCGGGTATCCCATACTGCTTCAACTCCACTGTGCTGTTGCCCGGCAGATACGCGCCTGTCATTGTCTTTGGAATTTCGCTCATCTTTTTCTTCCTTTAAACTTTAATTCGCAACTCACGACATTCACTGCCGAATCACGCCATCCAGATCCCACAGGGCTTCCCACGAAAGCTCTTCGCGCCACACGAAGACCTGCCCTTTGACCAGGCGGCAACCCTTGTCGATCCCCGCAATCGCGCGCATATCCTCCGGCGTGAGGGGAATTTCCACGGCGGCCTTGAGGTTGCTTGCAAGCTGGTCGGGCTTGACCGCGAAGGGGATCGTCACCCCGCCGCGCTTGACGGCCCACATGATGCAGACCACAGCCGGGTGGACACCCAGCCGCGCGGCGATCTTGAGTATCACAGGCTCCTCCATCTCGGATGTGTCCTGCGGCGTGCGGTCACGCGCCGGACGCGACGGCGAACCGATCGGGCAGAATCCGATCGGCTGGATAGCGTTATCAACCATGTAGTCGTAAAGTTCAGCCTGCTGGAAATGCGGATGGATCTCCATCTCGTTCACAGCCGGTTTCACGCTGCAGTCGCGCAGCAGCAGCCGCATTTTAGGGATGGTCATATTCGATGTGCCGATGGTGCGCACCAGACCCATGCGGTGCAGCTCCTCCATCTGCGCCCAGGTTCGCATGTACGCATCATGGATGTAGGGTTTCGCGTTCGGATTATGAAAATCAACTGAGCATCCCTTGGGGTGAAAATTCGGGAAGGGCCAGTGCACCAGATAAAGATCGAGGTAATCGAGACCCAGATCCTGAAGCGACTGCTTACATGAGGCGATCACCTCGCCCTCGCCGTGCATATCGTTCCAGACCTTCGAGGTGATCCAAAGATCCTCACGTCTCACCCCCGCAGCCATAACTTGCTGCAGCGACGCACCGACCTGCGGCTCGTTGCCATAGACCGAGGCGCAGTCAAAATGGCGATAGCCAAGCTTGGCTGCTTCAACCACGGCGGCGGCAACCGTCTCAGGGCTATATTTATCGGAACCGAAAGTTCCCATTCCAACAACGGGTATCCTCGCGCCGTTGGAGAGCGTACGCCGAGGAACAGCGTAGCCAACATTTTTTAGTTTTAAAGATATTTTCATTTGTGTAACAATCATAAGTGAAGTATCAGGAAATTAACATGGACTTTATTGGCCATTTAATGGATAATGTTGACTTATGCAAAACACATCGTTTATCTCGAAGCATGTAATTTCGGGCGAATACTTTTTTTTAAATCTCACGCCGCCCGCAGGGGCGCGCGGCGTTGTGGTGTGTGGCGGTCTGGAAAATTGCGCGCCGGATTATCATATTATCCGGAGTAGCTTTAAATATCACTCGCTTGAATATGTGGTCAAGGGTGAGGGTGAATTAGCAATCAACGAAAAAAAATATCCGCTGCATGCTGGCGCAATGTTTGGATATAGTCCAACCACGCGTCATGCGATTACCACGGATCCAAAGAAGCTGCTGGTCAAATATTTTGTCGATTTTGTCGGCCCGCGTTTTACTCAGCTGCTTGAAACGCATCCGCTCGCGCAGCACAAGCCGTATTATTTTTCTAATCATGTGGGGCATTTATTTGAGACTCTGCATCGGAATGGGCGCGACAAGAGTCCGCAGATTCATAAGATTTGCGCCTGTCTGCTGGAGTTACTCATTCTTCAGACAGCGGATGCCGCCCTACTTATGAAAGATGCTGAGTCACCTGCGCATCAGAGTTTTCAACAGATCCGGGCCGCTATAGAGCAAGAGTTCCTCTCGTTCAGTAAGTTGTCCGATATTGCAAGCTACTGTCATGTGGATGCCTCCTATGCCTGTCGTCTCTTCAAGCGCTACAGCAAGGAGTCACCCTATGAAATGTTGGTGCGCCTCAAAATGCGTCATGCGGCTGATTTATTGAATAACGGCCATACACTGATCAAAGATGTGGCGGCGACAGTCGGCTTTCAGGATCCGTATCACTTCTCGCGCAGCTTCAAAGCAGAGTATGGTGTTTCACCAAAAGCATTTATCCACTCCGATTACCGATAGGCGGCAATCTTTGTCGCAAACTTTGTTGGAGTGGAATGAACGCTCTATGTTGTTTTTGAGGTGAAAAATGGGCATCCACCGCATAGCGGCGGATATACTGTGCTCCGCGTTCATCCACCGCATAGCGGCGGATATACTGTGCTCCGCGTTCATCCACCGCATAGCGGCGGATATACTGTGCTGCTTTCAGTATGTCCGCCGCTATGCGGTGGACGAAATGAAGGGCACGACAAACGCATTGCCGGGGAGCAATCCTAATCTTAATTCTAATCTCAACCCTGATCTGTTTCGGCCAGCCCTGAGCTATGCGGTTTGATTAGGATTAACAGGATTTACTTGCTAAATTATCTCTCACAGAGTCGCATCAGTCTTCGTTCCGCAAGCGGAACTACGCCCTGACAAGGAGGACACAGAGAGCAAAAGCATATACTCCGAGAACTCTGTGCCTCTGTGAGAGATAAAAAAAGTCCATAAAAAAAGTAAATAAAAAATGCTACATGATCCAAGCCACCATATGCCGCCGCCACAGGCGGTTGAGGCTAATCTAGATCAAAGCGACAAAGATCTCCTGCGCGCTCTGGCATCTGAGCTGGCGGAGATCGCCGCGCTGCCAGTACAGCAGGAAAAGGCGCGCTTTGCACTGGACTGTGATACCACGCGGATTGGCTCGGGCGGGTGTCGTTACACGAGCCAGCTGCCCGGTGCTGACTTTGACCCCGGTTATGTCCACCCGCACAGCATGCGGGGGTGCTTCCCGCGGTTTTTGCTGAGGATGGCTGGTCGCCGCCGCGCGCCCGCGCCGAGTTGAGCGATTTTATGGATGCCTGCAACGGAGATTGCCACGTCGAGCTCATTATGAAGGACATCTCGACTCTCCGCAACCACCCCGAGCGCTTGTGGGAGTGGGCCAGCATCGCCATGGAGGTCGCGCATGAGTACGCGCGGTGAAAGAATTGTTCTGATTAAGATTGAGGTCTGGTGCGGTGTAATCAGCGCATGCTGGTTTCTTTCAAGCTTCATGTTTGCAATATTCAGGGCATTGGAATATGATACATCTTTAGTTCTTATGAAGTAATATGATGAAGGCGTTGAAAGATCAAGTGGTCAATTTAGTGCAAAATATGCCTGCTGGCGCATCGTTGGACGATATACTTGCTTTAATCAAACAGCAATGATCAGGGATGGACGACAAAGACAAAGTTCGCGACAAAGTTCGCGACAAAGCTCACGACAAACAAACACAAACAAAGGAGAGACATGAAAGTTATGCCGAAGAGGATCACAACTGTTTTGCTGGCGGCGGCGGCTCTGTTTGGCACTTCAGCCGCGCCGACCGATATGCGGCAACGCGCCGAGGAACTCAAGGGCCTGCGCTGGGGCATGTTCATCTGCTGGTCGTTCAGCACCTTCTCCGGCAAGGAGTGGACACCGGGCGTGGAGGATGTCGCGTATTTCAAGGCCACCGAGTGCGACACCGACCAATGGGCGCGCACCGCCCAGGAGGCGGGGATGGGCTACATCCTCTTCCTCACCAAGCACCACGACGGCTTCTGTCTCTGGGACACGCAGACCACTGATCGCAAGGTGACAAAAGCACCGCTGGGCCGCGATGTGCTCGCCGAGTTGAAAAAAAGCTGCGATAAATATGGCATCAAACTCGCGCTCTACTTCTCCGAGGGCGAGTGGCGGCATCCCGGAGGACTGGATGATCCCGCCGCCCCCAAGCCCAAAAGACACAATCAGGGCGGACGCAACCCGGAGATCAAAAAGGCGCAGCTCAAAGAGCTGCTCACGCAGTATGGCCCGATCGAGTACATCTGGTTCGACCATGCGATCGGCGACGGCGGGCTGAGCCACGCTGATACGATCACCTTCTGCAAATCGCTGCAGCCAGGGTGTTTCGTGGGCTTCAACCATGGTGATCAGGCAGGCGCTGATATACGTCTTGGCGAGAGGGGCCGCCCTGGTCCGCTGACCGACCACAAGGCAGCTGGACCGCACATGCGTGACGCGCCCGCCGCATCGTATCAGCTGGCGGAGTTCACCTACCCGATCCTGCCACCCCACACTGGCGGAGCCATGTGGTTCTACTCGCTGCCGGAGCATGATGGACTCTGTCACCCGCCTGAGAAACTCTACCGCGACTATCTCGGCGCAGTGCAATACGGCAACATCTTCTCGATTAATGTCGGAGCGGATTACGCGGGAAAACTGCGCGCGATTGATGTTAAAACCCTGCGCACTGTCGGCGAGATGACCCGCAATCCCCCTGAAGCACGGGTCACGGCTAGTATTGACTGGCCCGCATTCCTGGGCCGTCACGATCTGATCTGGGAGGTGTTACCAACCAAGTTTGACCACGGCGCCTTTCTTGGCAACGGGCTGCTGGGAACCACGATCTACACCGACGGCCCCGATACCCTGCGCTTTGAAATCGGGCGCTCGGATGTGACAGACCACCGCCGTGATAATGGGCGCCTGCCGATCGGCGGTATGACCCTTAAGACCGCTGGCAGGATCACCTCCGGCACACTGCGCACTGATTTGTGGAACGCCGAGACCCGCGGCGAGGTTATCACTGACAAGGGGCGCATTCGCTTCCGCGCCATGAACCACGCCGACGAGCTGGTGCTGTTGGTGGATCTCGAGAGTGAAGGCGGCGAAGAGGGTGCGGTGTTTGCCTGGGAGCCGGAGAAATCAAAGGTGTTCCGCGACGAGATGAAGAAGGTCAAAGGCGAATCTAACCCGCCCCCCGAGAGTGGCACAGACAGCGGGGTCAGCTATTGTGTTCAGCGCCGCGTGGCGGGCGGGGCCTATGCCACCGCGTGGCAGGTGCAGGGGGCGCACCCGAAGCGGAGGTTGACGCTGACCGTCGCCGACTCCTTCCCGGAGCTGACCGCGCAAACTACCGCGCTGGCCACTGTGCAGCGCGTGGCAGCACTACCGCCCGCAGCACTTGAGCAGAGCCACCGCGCGTGGTGGCACGCCTACTATCCAGCCGGTTTCCTGTCGGTGCCGGACGCTCAGATAGAGGGTTTTTACTGGATCCAGATCTACAAGCTCGCTTGCGCCACACGTCAGGAGCGTCAGGTGATCGACCTGCTGGGACCCTGGTACCGCCAGACCACTTGGCCGCGCGTCTGGTGGAACCTCAATATCCAGATCGCCTACTCACCTGTTTACACCGCCAACCGCCTCGAACTAGGCGAATCCTTCACCCGTTTTATTGATGCCAAACGCGATAACTTTGTCAGGAACGCCAAAGAGATCTGGGGCTTTGATGGTTGCGCCACAGTTCCGCATACCACCGATTATGAGGGGCTGCGTGGCGATGGAACCTGCGCTCCGCAGCACTACATCAACCCCGGCGACTTCACCTGGGCGCTCTTTAATTACTGGCAGCACTACCGCTACTCAATGGATGAAGCGCTGGTGACAAACCAGACTCAACACGCCGTCTATCCGCTGCTGAAGGCTAGCGTCAACCTCTACCTGCATCTGCTCAAGCCCGGTGATGATGGCAAGCTCCACCTGCCGCGTATGCACTCGCCGGAGTACAACAGAGAGGGTGACTCGGACAACAACTACAACCTCTCGCTGTTGCGCTGGGGCTGCACCACGCTGCTCAATCTAAACGCACGTTACGGCTTCAATGATCCGCAGCGCGCCGAATGGGAGCGTGTGATGCGCGACCTTGTCCCCTACTCGCAGAATGAGAACGGTTTTATGATCGGCGCGACCGTTCCCTTTGCCCGCTCGCACCGCCACTGGTCGCACCTGCTGATGGTCTGGCCGCTGCACCTGCTTTCGACTGAGCAACCTGAAAACAAGGAGCTGGTCGAGAAGACGCTCCTGCATTGGTTGACTGTGGATGGCGGGAAGCAGATATTCGGCTGGTCGAGCGCGGCGGCGGCCTCGCTCTATGCCAGCATGGGCGATGGCGAGAAGGCAGTGGAGCACCTGCGTGCGCACCACAACAACCGTAAGTTTGTCATGCCCAACACGATGTACATCGAGGGTTCGCCGGTGATTGAGTGTTCGCTGGTTGCAGCCACGTCGCTGCAGGATATGCTGCTGCAGAGCTGGGGCGATCGCATCCGGATTTTTCCGGCGGTACCGTCGGAGTGGAAAGAGGCTCTCTTTCATGATCTGCGCGCTGAGGGCGCGTTTCTGGTTAGTGCCGCATGCCGCGGCGGCAAGACCCGTTGGGTGCGGATCAAGAGCCTGGCGGGCGAGCCCTGCCGGGTTCGTCCCGGCTTCGACGGAACATTCGCCACTTCGCTGCCTGATCTGGCCATGAAAGAGGTCGAGCCCGGGCTCTTTGAAATTGGGCTGGGCAAGGATCAGTTTGTGATTCTGTTCCAAGCGGCAGGTGACATCCTGCCGGAGGTTGTCGCGTGTGCACTGCCGCAGAGGACGGCCAACTTCTTCGGCATAAAAGAGCCGATAAAGGAGATGCGCCCCGCACTCTCGACCGGCAAGCCGATCCGCGCCTCCAGCAATTGGAGTGCAGAGCACGACGCGGCAAAGGCTGTTGATGGCAACTCCGAGACGCGCTGGGGCGCGGCGCCGAACAGCCGCAGCGGGTGGCTGGAGATCGACCTTGAAAAAGAGATGAGTATTGGCGGAGTCGAGATCTGGGAGATCAACTTCCCGCGCGTGCAATCATTCTCGGTTGAGGTTCAGCGGGGAGAGACATGGAGCGAGGTTGCGCGGGGCACTACGATCAACGGACGCAAAACAATTTCATTTACCCCAGTCAATGCGCGGCGCGTGCGCCTGATAATCCACAAGTCCAATGAGGTTCCGACGCTCGAGGAGCTTCGGGTGCTTGCGCAAGACGGGTTTTAAGCTTTGTCGGTTGACGATGGCGGCGGCGATACTGGTTGACGATTCCCGCGCCTTACCAAACGTCAACCAACATCGTCGCACATCATCGTCCACCGCGCTACCCGAATAACCGGGTAGAACCTTTGTCGCGAGCGTTGTCGAGGCGGCAAAGACGCGCTAAGTTTTTTGTCCAGCCTTTCCGTGTCCGGCGTAGCTGCGAAGCGCGAAGACGGAAGGCTGCTCCAGAGCGGGTTATTGAGAAGTGACTCTAAAGGTGATAATGGAGTAGTGCAAGCATCCTGCTTGCAGAAAACATTTCCACTCAACAACTTATGAAGATGGGTATCTGAACTTCTTGTTTTTTGTGACAGGAGTTGAGAGAATAGCAACTAAGAATAATTCGGCTGCGCCGAATTATATGATTCCGCCCTGCGGAATAGCGCTGTAGGCATTTAGTGCCTCTTTTCTTAAATCCTATCATGTTTGCGAAAGAAAGAACTTCCATCTTTTCTATGCAACGCATAGCGTTGTTGACTAAACCAGCGGGGCATATCACACAATTGTTCAATGAGAGAGAAATAATTTCGCATATCACATAGGCTCAGTTTGGTTCCGGCTCCGCTGGTTTAGGGTTTCTAATCACAATCCTAATCATAATCCTAATCAAGCAGCGGCTGCCTGTGGCTGGCCGAAGGAGACGAGGATTGGGATTAGGATTTGGATTAAGGTTGGCCACTGACAACATGTTTTTAAGGAGCAACATGTTTGACTTGCCCTTTGGTAAGGGCCTAGCTGAAACTTCGCATAGGGGGAAACAATGATGAAAAAGTCGAGTATTGGAGTTATATTAACAGTCAGCTTGCTGACCAGCGGCGTAAGCTTTGCCCAGCAAGTGGAGGTGGCGGCGAACAGCGGGGTTCCCGCCGCTGTCGCGACCACTCGAGCTGAGTGGCACGGATATCAGAAGCAAGTTTTCACCCTCGCCGGCCACCCTGCCTTCGTGGTCGTCCCGAAGGTCGCCGCTCCGGGAAATCCCTGGATCTGGCGCACCTCCTTTCCGGACTTCCACTCTGAAGTGGATCAGGAATTGGTTTATAATGGCTATCACATCGGCTTCATTGACCTTGTTTCCATGCTGGGGTCGGACTCAGCGCTTGATATCATGGATCAATTTTATGACCAACTCCGGGCGCAATGGAAGTTGGCGGAAAAGCTGGCTCTGGAACCGTGCAGTCGCGGCGGGCTGCATGCCTATCGCTATGCGGCGCGTCATCCTGAGCGAATCGCCTGTATTTTCGGCGACGTGCCGGTGATGGATCTCAAGAGCTGGCCGCTCGGCAAAGCAGAGCAAGAGGTTCAGGACGCGATGCAGTCCTACGGATTTAAGTCAGAGGCTGAACTGAGGGCGTTCAAGGGCAATCCCCTGGATCTGCTGGAGCCCATTGCCAAAGCCAGAATTCCCATTCGTCATGCAATCTGTTCCAACGACCAGGTGGTTCCACCGGAGGAAAATACATTGGAGGCGCAGCGGCGGCTGAAGGAGCTTGGTCACGACATGGAGCTTGTGGTTGTTGAGAGATCTGACCAATGCAACGGCCACCATTTTGCCATGCCGCAGGTTTTTGAGTCGGCGCACTTTGTCATGCGGCACGCGTGTGTTATGCCGGGCGGTGTTGAGTACTTTGATCTGCGCAGCGGCATGGCTAACTGCTTAAACACCTTCAAAAACAAGAAAAGCGGGCGGGTCGCTTTTCTGGGAGGGTCAATTACATACAACAGTGGCTGGCGCGATGAACTGATGCACTTTGCCATGGGAGAGCATCTGACGCAGTATGCTGACGGCAGGGTGCCGCTCCCGATTATCGAGCACGAGAAAGCCGCGCGCCATTACGGCTGCACGACGCTGAACATTACACAAGAGGTCGCGGCGCGGATCAAAGCAGGCGAGTTTACCTGGAAGAGCGGTTTTAACAGCGATGTTCATCCGCCGGCCTTTGGGCAGCGAGTTTACGCCAACAGCATGATCCGCATGCTTGACGCAGCCTTTGCCGCAGCCGGGAGCCCCAAGCCGCATGAGATTCCGACAACCCTGGTTGATGAACGCAGCTATGTTAACGGGCGTTTCGGCAAACTGGAGGATGCGGTTCTCGGCAAGGGGTTTACGCTTGAGACCAACTGGTGCCCTGAACGCGGCGGCACACGTGCGGGCTTCAGCAATGTGCCGGCCTTAGTCGCCACAGCACCAGGTGCCGAATTTTCCTACACGTTTGATGGGAGCGCTTTCGGCCTCTTTCTGGCTGCCGGATACGACAGTTGTGTTCTGCAATTCAGCATTGATGGCGCACCCTTTCAAAAGGTCGACACATTCACGCCCTGGAGCAAGGGGCTTCATCTTCCATGGCCGATCATACTTGCCGACGGACTTGCGTCCGGCAGGCATACGATTACCATTCAAACAACCGGCGATGCCCGGGAGCGCACGGCCTTGCATGTCATTCACATTCTTGAAAGTTAGACATGCGCCTTAAACCACTTTAACCATTTGACAACCAGCGAATTTTGATATAACGTAACAGTTGTTTGGTAGATTTAGAGATTCGCCTATGAACCCATAAAGAAAAGAGATGTAAGATGGAAGTTATTATCAGACCCAATGAAGCCGCCGCCGCCGCGCTGACAGCCAGACTGATCGCCGAAAGCATTCAGGACAAACATGATTTGGTGCTTGGTTTGGCAACTGGCCGCACCATGGAGAGCGTCTATGCCAGGCTGGCTGAGATGCACAAAAATGACGGGCTCAATTTTTCGGCCTGCCGCACCTTCAACCTGGACGAGTATGTCGGCCTGCCTGCCGATGACCCTAACTCCTATCGCAGCTACATGAATGACCGCCTTTTTAACCTGATCAACATTGATCCGCGCAACACCTATCTGCCTGACGGCATGGCTGAGGATCTTGCCCAAGAGTGCCAACTCTATGAGGAGCGTATTGAAGCGTGCGGCGGCATTGACCTGCAACTGCTGGGCGTGGGGGAGTCGGGGCATATTGGATTCAACGAGCCTCTCTCGGCCTTGTTGAGCCGCACACGTCAGAAAGCATTGAACAAGGTGACTATCGCGCAAAATTCGCCGCTCTTTGATCCGCCGTCGAAGATGCCGCGCCGCGCTTTGACCATGGGTGTTGGCACAATCCTGGATGCGCGCCGTATCATCATGCTCGTCACAGGGGCCAATAAAGCGCAGATCCTGGCCAAGTCGGTTGAGGGCCCAATTACCTCCATGATCTCAGCCACGGCCTTGCAGCTGCATCCAGCCACGATTATCATCTGTGATGAGGCGGCCGCAGCTAAATTGGAGCATAAAGAGTATTACAACTGGGTGTTCGCTAACGAGCCTGAGTGGGAGCTGTATCGCTGAGAGTGGCTGGTGGCCCCGCGCTATAGGCGAACTTTGTCGCTAACTTTGTCGTCAACTTTGTCGTCAACTTTGTCGGAAGCAAGTGAGTGAGAAGGGTCGACCTCGTACGCTTTTCGATACCGATTCCGATAGCGACCCCGACCCCGAGTTAGAGACGCGAGACTACGACCAAGTGATCAAGTTGTGGGCAAGGATTAGGATTGGGATTAGGATTAGGATTGAGATTAGGATTAGGATTAGGATTGGGCTGAGGCAGAGGGGGGATATGCGAGGATATTTGATTGCTGCGGTAATGTTGTGCGCCTGGAGGGGCTTGGATGCTGAGCCTTTAGGGTTGAACTATGTTTTTCCGGCTGGGTGTCGGCGGGGCTCCAGCTGCGAGGTGGAGGTGGGTGGCAACTGGGCTGGCAACACGTTGATTCCAGGGGTTTCGGGGGAGGGTGCGGATGCGTCCTACAAGGGTGCTGTTTACACGTATGTTCCTGAAAAAGCGGGCGCCAAGGGGGTCAAAAAGCCGAGGTACACCAAAAGCGCGCTGCCTGGGTACTCAGTTCTTAATATGAATGTCGCGCCGGCGGCGGAAACCGGGATGCGGGAACTCTATGTTGAATACCGTTATGAGATCAGCAATCCAGTTAAGTTTGAGATATCGGATTATGAGGAGGTTATTGCGACTGCCTCCAACCGAACTTCAGGTGCAAAGCTTGCGCTCAGTACTTTACCGCTCTGTTTGAACGGACGTGTTTGGAACGGGAAGCCCGACCATTACCAGTTCAAGGCCATGGAGGGCGCTAAAATAGTGGCGTATGTTCGGTCGGAGATCATACTTCCAGGGGGCTTTGTCCCTGATTTGCAGATCCTGGATGCTGCTGGCGCGGTGGTGGCGGATGGTGTAACCCTCTATCACCGGGCCAGTGCGCCGGTGCTGGTTTTCGAAGTGGGGAGCACTGGGGAGTACACCCTGTGTGTTGGCGATCCTACTGGAAAAGGGGGGCGCGCCGCTGTTTACCGGATTGTATTTGGTGAACTGCCTTTGATCACCGATTTCTCACCACGCTGCCTGACCAAAGGGAGCAGTGAAAATGTGCGTCTCCAGGGGGTCAATCTCAAACAAACCCGTGTGCGGCTGTTTACCGGGGGCAAGGATGCGACGATGTGTATGCAGAGCTTAGCAGGGGAGGCCTTTGTGCTGCCAGGTTTGCGCTTCGATCTGGTGGACGAGAGGGTTGTCAATCAGGTGGAGCCCAACCTCACCGCCGAGCAGGCGCAGCTGCTGGAGTTGCCGGTGGTGGTTCAAGGAGCCTGTGCACCGGGGGTGACCTCGTCAGGGTTCTACAGCTTTGAGGCGGTTGCCGGGCAAGAGCTTTATATCGACGTTGAGA
>JAQUCE010000103.1 GCA_028686345.1 Kiritimatiellia bacterium | reverse complement strand
AGAACTTAGTTAATACCTGAGTTTTTTAGCAAATGCGTATGAGGAGGAACCGGATGCGTTAATTGCGCTCGTCCGGGTCTGTGGGGGTGCCCCTCGGGTAACCGGGGGCTCTACCCGGAAGCGGCATGTGTCGCTCATAGAGCGACTACTACACTAGGGCTAGGAAAATCAGGGCCCGTCCCTAAAGAAAATCCAGGGAAGGCCGAAGGAGACGAGGATTAGGATTAAGATTAAGATTAACCCCCCGACAACATGTTTTTAATGATCTGGTCAGCCGCATAGCGACTGACTTCCTTCCGCGCTTGCTCCCTTGACAAGACGCGGGAGAGGGAGGTCGTTCGCTATGCGGGCGACACGGCTGATCTTCAAAGTGATCTTATACATTCGCAAAGATTCGTGTTGTCCGTAGTTAAAATAGACAGAGCGCACCCTTTTTAGTATGTTTTGCAGTTAAAATCTCCGTTGAAGTGAACTGCGCTGTATGTTATCCTGCGAGAATATGAAACAGGTTAAAAGCATGAAACGGGTGGCGGCGGCCACATCGCGCCGGGGATTTGTCAAGCGAACCACTGGGGCGGTTGCATTATTCACCATTGTGCCGCGGCATGTGATCGCCGGTAGCGGCCAGATACCGCCCAGCGAACGTGTGCAGGTGGCGGCCATCGGGTGTGCCGGACGGCCCGCCGCGAACATCAACGGCGTGGCCAATTGCGGGGCGGAGATCGTGGGTCTGTGCGATGTAGATACGCGGCGCACAGGTAAAATCCGTGAGAAATTCAAGTCAGCGCCGTTCTTCAAAGATTACCGCGAGATGCTGGATAAGCTGGACAAGCAGATCGACGCAGTCACCATCGGCACCCCTGATCATTGGCATGCCGCGATCGCGATCGAGTGCCTGCGTCGCGGCAAGCACGTGCAGTGCGAAAAGCCGTTGGCGCAGACGTTTGGCGAGGTGGACAAGATGGTTCAGGTCGCCGCAGAGAGCAAGCTGGTCAATCAGGCCATGAACCAGGGACACGCTTATGACACGATCCGCACCTTCCGCGAATGGATTGAGGCTGGGCTCATCGGCGAGGTGCGCGAAGCTCATTTTTGGGCACCTGGACGCTACAGCTGCATGGACCAACTTGATGAACTCAACAAGGCGCACGCAATCCCGCCCGAACTGGACTGGGAGCGTTGGCAGGGGCCGGTGGCACCGCACCGCGCGTATTGTCCGCTCTACCTTCCAGGTCGCTGGCGGTTCTGGACCGACTATGGATGCAGCACGCTGGGTGACTGGGCCTGTCATCTGATGGACCCGATTTTCTGGGCGCTTGATCTTGGTTTGCCGGAGGCGGTACGCGTGGACAACTGGGGCGAGTGGGATCCAGCTAAACACGGCGCGACTTATCCGAAGGGCGATTGCTTCACCTTGGAGTTTCCAGCTAAGAGCGGGCGCGGCCCGGTCAAGGTGGTGTGGTACGATGGCGATCAGTACCAAAAAGTGCCCTGCCCCGAGGGGCTGCCGCACAATGCTTTCGCTCCCTACAAAGAGAAGTACACCAACGGCGACGAAGGCGGCGTAGTGTACGGCGACAAGGGTATCATCATGTACGGTTCGCACGGCGCTAAGGATCTGCGCCTCCTGCCTGACCTGCGGTTCGAGGAGCTCAAGGCGTCCAACGCCCTGCCGCCGCCGCATTATCCGCGCGTGCCGAATGGCTCGCCTTATCACGAGTGGATCGGGGCGATCAAAGGGCAGCTCAAGGTCGGCTCTGATTTTGCCTATGCCGGCACCATCACGCAGGCCGCGCTGATCGCGCTGGCGGCACTGTTCGATCCAGGCAAACGTCTGGAATGGGATGCTGAAAAACGCGCCTTCAAAAACAGCGCCGCAGCGAATGCCCGCCTGCGCGTCAAACGCCTGCCCGGCTTTGGCGTGTGAGCTATTAGTTGCTTACCAAAGGCGAAGCCGAACTCAGTAGCTCCGGTTTCCAACCGGACAGTCCGATTGGAAATCGGAGCTACGTTTTTGCGCAACCTGATCACTCGCGTGTTATTCGCAGTCGCCCGCATAGCGGCGGATATACTTCTCGATCATCCACCGCATAGCGGCGGATATACTTCTCTATCATCCACCGCATAGCGGCGGATATACTTCTCTATCATCCACCGCATAGCGGCGGATATACTGAAAGCAACACAGTATGTCCGGGCTATGCGGTGGATGCCCGTTTTTCACCTCTAAGATTTTTCACCTCAACAAACCGTAGCGTGTTTGCATCAGCCGTGCGACTTGCAAGTTTCATGGAAAGTTGAAATGTGTAGGGTTGGCGGCCCTTGTCCGGCATAGTTCCGCCATGCCACGGCGTAGCCCCGCTTGCGGGTGAAGCCGGGTTGCGGGACGACGACGGATGAGCCAAACAAAGATTATGAAATCCATATCACTGGACATAGGGGGCAAAACAATTGCACTTTAATTTTTGAAACCACAAGGAACACATAGTTCACAAAGGTTGCTGCGTTGTTTTTTATGCACGTTTTCCAAATAAATCACTATCATAATCTTCTTACCTTAAAATTTTTCCTCGCAGAGTAGCAGAGCTCGCGGAGATTGCCAGTCGCTTTGCTCCTTGCCTCATCTTCGATGATGCCCTACTACGCTTCGTTTCGCGGGCAAAAAAGTTATCACGCTACCCCATTTTTCTACCCCTCTATTTTTCTACCCCAAAAACAACCTAGCGTACCCTCTGTGCCCCTCAGTGTCTCAGTGGCAAAAATGATAAGTTTTTTATGTCTAAGTCCAGTGGTCTGAAACCCCGAGGTGCGCCTTTGACGAACAAGCGTCCGGTGTCCGCTAATTGCTTCTGAGAAGCAACCCTACACCCCGGGGTGCGCCTTTCACGAGACTGGCGCAAAATGCCGCTCGCAGAGCGGCATCGCTTGACGATGCTGTGCGACGATGTTGGCGGACGATTGAAAACCCCGCCCTTGAAAATCGTCCACCAGCATCGTCGCCGCCGCGATCGTCGGGCGAAGGCACAGCCGCCTCGGCTGTGAGTTCCGTGCCGGACACAGGCGGGACATCTGTGCTACCTTAAAAACAACAAAATTGTTGTTTACTCGACCTCTCCGTATGATACACTATCAATACTTTAAGTATTATTTTAAGGTGCTCAAAAAGCAAGGAGTTGATATGTGTTTAATGAAGTCGACAGTTCATCGGGCAGTTGTTTGTTTATTAGGCGCGCTGGTTGTGAACGCTTCTCTGGCAGATGATTTTACCTGGGCGGCATTGCGGCAACTGGTAACTGGAACACCTCTGACCTTAACTGGAGCGGTGCAGCTTCGATCTGGGCTAACGGAACCGGCAATAATGCGACTTTTGGGGCGTCGGGCACAAAAGCAATCGCGGCCGAGGCAGTGACGCTTAAAAATCTCAGCTTTACGGCTGATGGCTATGAAATCATCGGCGGTCCATTGTTTATGCACGGGACTCCCGCGGTGAGCGCATCAATGAGTGCCACGTTGAAGAGTGCTGTCACCAATAGCGGGGTGTGGGCCAAGAGCGGCGGTGGCACATTGGTTCTTGATCCCGGCGCTGGCGGAACAAACACACTCTACGCCCTTAAAGCTGTTGCGGGCACGCTGCATTTGGCCAGCGGAAGAACGCTGGTGACGCAATCCGGCAGCAACCCGGAGAGCGGGCCCGCCTTCTGGGTGAGCGGCGGTACGCTGGTGCTGGGTGGAGGTGTGCTCAAGACCACGGGCGGCGCGTATGCACGCGTCAGCGACTACGGACATCTGATGGTGACAAACGGGCTCTGTGACCTGACCGGTAACTTGGAGCTTCTGCAAGCGTTCAATTCGCCAAGCACAACAACCGTCAGTGGCAGCGGGGTGCTGGATGTACAGCAGCTCCGTGTGTCACAAAACACCCTTGCTGCCAACCTGAGTGTGCTCAACATCAACACCGGCGGCATCATCCGGCTGAATGCCTTTGGTCTTGATTCGGGTGCTCTGAGGAACGGAACAGTTAAATTTAATGGCGGCACGGTTGTTGCGAAGGCTGACAACGCCAATTTCTTTTCCACCGGTGTTCCCAACTGGTCCAATATTGTTGCCAAAGTGATGGAAGGCGGAGCAGTGGTTGACAGTAATGGCAAATACATCACGATCAAACATCCGCTGCTGAGCGGCGCGGCTTTGGATGGTGGAATCACAAAGCAAGGCAACGGGGTGTTGTCTCTGCGCGGGGCAAACACCTTTAACGGCGGCACGTTTATTTACGGCGGCGGGGTGAACTTTACCAGTGATGGCAATCTGGGGGCGCTTCCGTCGTTGCCAGCAACAAACATCACCTTTGTGACGGGTGGTACGCTGCAGGCCGGTGCGAGCGGGGCGAACGTACATGCGAATCGCTCTATTTTAATTGCTTTAAATCAGATAGGCATTGTTGATTCACAAACCTATACGCAGACGATCTACAGCGCGATCAGCGGTAAAGGGCGGCTGCGGAAGCTGGGGACGGGTGTGACGCGGCTGGATCCCGGTGATGGCTCCGGCTTCTCGGTCGATACCCTGGATGTTGGCATGGGTGAGCTGCAGATTTTAAGCGGCACTAATCTGGTGACTATCGCCAGTGGCGGTGTCGCCTCATCCGGCTTTCTGGTTGCTGGCGGCACGCTGTTGGTGGGAGGCGGCTATACGCGCACCACGGGCGGCGGCTATGCCGCGACAAAAAACGGGGCGCTGATCATTACCAACGGAGTGGTAAATCTCAGCACGGTTGAGCTGTTGAATGCCTATTCCGGCACTGGTAATATAACGGTGAGCCATAGCGGAGTGCTGGACCTGACAACTCTGCGGATATCGCAAAACGGTGGGGGAGCGGATAGTAATGTAATCAATGTCAACACCGGTGGTACAATCCGGGTACACCGATTTTATGTTGATGAAAAGACGGCGGCGCGCGGACGGGTCAACCTCAACGGCGGCACCTTGGTGGCAAAGAGTTCGCGTGCTGATTTCATGATGGTAACACACTCAAACTTTACGGCCTATGTTTTCTTCACGGTGCGCGAAGGCGGTGCGGTGGTTGACAGTAATGGATTTGACGTTGACTGCAAGCAGGAGCTTTATAGCGGCGCGGCGCATGATGGCGGGGTGACCAAGAGGGGGCTGGCACGTTTACACTCAACCACACCAACACCTATAATGGTGTGACCTCGGTTGAGGGGGGTACGCTCGTTTTAGGAGTGAACAACGCGCTGCTGCCGGAGAACACAGTGCTTGTCTCTTCCAACGCAACTTTTAATGTTAATAACAAGACGCAGGTGCTGGCAGGGATTGGGGGCAGTGGAGTGGTCAGCGGCAACAGCGGGTTGACGGTAACAGGTATGATTGCGCCTGGCGACACCGGTTCTTACGGCACTTTGACGTTGTCTGAGAGCTGTGCTTTAAGCGGAACCCTCTTGGTTGATGTTGGTTCAGATGGTTCCTGTGACCGGCTGCATGTGGGGGGAGACCTTGATCTTTCCAATCTGGCGCTGGGTGTCGTGGAGCCAATGCTGCTCGCAAAGTATAAACACTACACAGTGGCCTCCTGCACTGGAACACTCAGCGGGAATTTTATTGCGGATGATCTGCCATCAGCTTGGTTAGTTCGGTACATCCCGGCAAACAAAGAGGTTCAAATTGTTTATAATTCAGGCACGCTGATCATAGTTCGCTAGATTCATGCGGCACGCGAATAAGCAGGGCACGCAGTATGGTCAGCCGCATAGCGACTGACCTCCTACCGCGGTTACCCTGATTGACAAGGCGCGGGTCAAGGAAGTCGTTCGCTATGCGGGCGGCACGCGAATGGTCAGGGGGCGCAAAAAACGTAGGTCCGATTTCCAATCGGACATGTCCGTTTGGAAACCGGGCCTACTGAATTCAGCCGCGCCTGTGGTTGACGATAGCGGCGGCGACGATGCTGGTGGACGATTTTGCGCATGATCCCAGTCGTCCACCAACATCGTCGCACAGCATCGTCAACCGATGTCGCTCATCAGGCATCGTCCAGCAACCTGGCTTCGCCCGGCTGGGCTATGTCATTGCATGGCGGAACTATGCCCGACAAGTAGAGCGACTACTACACATGCGCTGCACTGCGGAATGCAAGGGTTATCGTTCGGTGTAGTAGCCGCTCCATGAGCGGCATTTTGGGGTTGTGTTTTGACGCTTCGTGTGTGTTTTGGTTGTGTTTTGACGCTTCGCCTCTGTAATTAGTTGTCCAATAACAGCTTAAGGCTGAAAAACACGGTTTTTTGGCCCTTAGAGCGTCGTTTTACCCCCTAAAAACAGGTTTTAAGGCAAATACTCTGCCTGAAGGGTCAAATTCATCCTCGAAAAAGCGCTCGAAATTTGATATTTTGATTCATTCATGCGCTATAGAACGAAACATCTACTTGAATACGCGACACTGCGTGCAGTGGCGGCGGTTTTTAATGTTTTACCTTATAAGCTGGCCATTGGGGCTGGCTGCGGCTTGGCATGGCCTCTTTTTCATCTGATCAGGTTTCGCCGGGCAGAGACCTTCCGCCGTATCCGCGAGGTGCTGGGTGCTGATACCCCGGAGCGCGAGGTGAAACGGATTGCCTGGATATCGCTGCGCAACATGCTGCTCAATGCAGTTGAGATGATGCGGGCGTCGCGCATTGACAAGGCGTGGATTGATGACCGGATCCCGGGGTTTGGCGAGCAGATTCAAGCGTTGCACCCAATCATCAAAAAATATGGCGGTGCGGTGATTGCCGTGCCCCACACCGGCAACTGGGATCTGGCTGGCTGGGCCTGTCACCAGTACGGCATCAAGATGTTCAGCATTGCCGCCAAACAGAAAAACCCGTTGGTCAACCGCTGGATCAACCAACAGCGGGAGTCTGGCATGACGATTTTGGAGCGGGGCGGCGGCACGCTGAAACAGATCTTACGGCTCCTGCGTCAGGGATCGGTGCTGGCCATCCTGCCGGATGTGCGCGTCTACACCCCTGACCTGGAGTTGGATTTTTTGGGCGGGCGCGCCAACCTCGGACGGGGCATGGCTCAGTTTGCCATCACAGCTAAAGTTCCGATTATCCCCGCTGTTTTTAAACGCATTGGTTGCTGCAAGCACGCGGGCCAAAAATTTGATATCATACTCCCTGACCCCACGCTCTCGAAAGCGGATAACATTGTTCAAATGACCGCCAAGGTGATCGCGTTGGTTGATCAAACAATCCGGGATGAACCGGAGCAGTGGTTTTGGTACAATAAACGCTGGATTCTGACACCGGTTCAGGGAAGCGCACAAAACAAATGAATCTAAAATTGAAAGGACAACAACTGTTATGATCATGGTTAATGAAAACTACGCCAAACTTCAGGCCTCTTATCTGTTCTCGGAGATATCCAAACGGGTTGCGGCCTACCAAAGTGAGAATCCCGAGAAAAACCTGATCCGCTTAGGGATCGGCGATGTGACCGAGCCCCTGCCGCCCGCCTGTATTGAGGCGCTGCATCTGGCAGTTGACGAGATGGCCGGGCGCGCGACCTTCCGGGGCTACGGCCCGGAGCAGGGCTACGATTTCCTGCGCGAGGCAATTGCGCTCAACGATTTTCAGAGCCGCGGCGCTGGGATCGACGCAAGTGAGATCTTTGTGAGCGACGGTGCCAAATGCGACACAGGCAACATTCAGGAGCTCTTCAGTCAAAAGCTGACCGTGGCTGTGCCGGATCCTGTTTATCCGGTTTATGTTGACACCAATGTGATGGCTGGCCGCACCGGCAAAGCTGTGCGCGGACGCTACCAAAAGCTGGTCTATCTGGATTGCACAGAGGAGAATAACTTTGTTCCCACCCCTCCGGCTGTTCCTGTTGACCTGATCTATCTCTGTTTTCCCAACAACCCGACTGGTGCCACCGCGACCCGTGCCGAGCTGAAGAGCTGGGTGGATTATGCCAAAGAACACCAGTCAATTATCCTGTTTGATGCTGCCTATGAGTCGTTTATCCGCGACCCGGAGCTGCCGCGCAGCATCTATGAGATCGAAGGGGCGCGGGATGTTGCCATCGAGTTCCGCAGCTTCTCCAAGGTAGCGGGATTCACCGGCACCCGGTGCGCCTACACCGTGGTTCCAAAGTCGGTGATGGGTTACACCCGTAAAGGGGAGGCCGTCGCGCTGCATGCCATGTGGAACCGCCGCCACACAACTAAATTTAACGGGGTCTCCTATCCGGTGCAGCGCGCGGCTGAGGCGGTCTACTCCGAGGCCGGCAAACAGCAGGTCAAAGCGCTGAACGACCTCTACCTTGGCAACGCCGGCATTGTCCGCGAAGCCATCGGCGCTCTCGGCTACGCCATGACCGGAGGGGTCAACAGCCCTTACATCTGGGTGAACACCGGGCGCGACTCCTGGAAATTTTTTGACCGGCTGCTGGCGCGCGCCCAGGTAGTGACCACCCCTGGAGGCGGGTTTGGCAGATGCGGAAAAAACTTTATCCGCATCAGCGCCTTCAACAGCCGGGCCAATGTGGAGGAGGCCATGGGGCGTATCAAACGCGTTCTACGGTAACCTGCAACCATTTGAAACAACATGAAATTAATCAACAACATTTTCACAGCAATGCTAGCGGCAGGGGTCACAACCTGTGCGCTGGCAGAGTCTGTTTTTCCGCCCCCTGAGTGGCGCGAAACTCCTGACCCGATTGCGAGTCCTTTCGCGGAAAAGGGCGGAACGCTGCGTTTCGCGGCCTCTCAGCCTCCGAAAAGCTTCAACTACTACATTGACAACACCACCTATGTCCAACTTTTGTTCAGCATGATGTATGAGACTCTGCTGAGCACCGACCCCTTGACCACCGAGTTTGTGCCCAAGCTGGCCTGTCGCTGGAGCATCTCTGATGACAAACTGGTCTATACCTTCCGGATTGACCCGGAGGCGCGCTGGAGCGACGGGATGCCGGTCACGGCCACGGATGTCAAGTGGACCTTTGATCAGGTAATGGATCCCAAAAACCCAACCGGCGCCTTCAAAGTGATGCTGGGCGAGTTTGCTTCGCCGGAGATTGTTGACTCCAAGACCGTACGCTTCACGGCCCGCACCACTCACTGGCGCAACCTGCTCGCGCTCGGCTCCTTTGAGATTATGCCGGAGCACGCCTTCAAGGAGCAGGAGTTCAGTAAGCTGGAGCTGGCGAACGCGGTGGTTTCAGGCCCTTACACCATGGATCTGGTCAAAGAGCAGATCTCCACCCGCATGCGGCGGCGGGAGGATTGGTGGGCAGCTGAGCGGCCAGCTAGCCGCAACACCATGAACTTTGATTATGTTGTTTTTAAATATTATTCAAGCCAGGAAAACGCCTTTGAATCTTTCAAAAAAGACGGCGTGGATGTGTACGCGGTTTACACCGCGCGTTTGTGGGCCAACGAAACAGTTGGAGAGAGGTTCAGTAAAAACTGGATTGTCAAACAGCGCGTCAGCAACTACGATCCAGTCGGCTTTCAGGGCTTTGCCCTCAACACCCGTAAATTTCCGTTTGACGACCTGCGGGTGCGTAAGGCTTTTGCCCATCTGATTGACCGGGAAACCATGAACCGCACCATGATGTTCGACGCCTACTTTCTGCACCGCTCCTATTATGAGGATCTTTACGATCAAGAGCACCCCTGTCCCAACCCGTTCTTTGAATTTGACGTTGAAAAAGCCAAAGCACTGCTCAAAGAGGCTGGTTATGTAATGAACCAGCAAACCGGGATACTGGAAAAAGGCGGGCGTGAATTAACCTTCGATTTTCTGACCCGCGACAGCACCTCCGATAAATTTCTCGTTGTGGTTGACAACGCCCTGAAGCAGGTCGGCATCAAAATGAACCTTGTCCGCAAGGACTTTGCCGCCTGGATGCGTGATGTGGATGTGTTCAACTTCAACGCCACCTGGGCCTCGTGGAGTGCCAGCCGTTTTCGTGACCCTGAACAGACCTGGCACTCGCGCGAGGCCGCGCGTAACTCCAGCAACAACATCTCCGGTTTCAGCGATGAGCGGGTAGACGCCCTGATTGAGCGGCAGAGAACCATTTTCGACTTGGATGAGCGCAACCAGATCTGCCGCGAGATCGATTCCATTTTAACTCAAAACGTCCCCTATGTTCTACTGTGGAATATCAACTGTGTGCGCCTGCTTTACTGGAATAAACTGGGAACACCTCCCACAATCCTCGGGAAATTTTCGGATGAACGTTCCCTGATCGCATATTGGTGGTATGATCGCGAGAGTGCGGCGGAGTTGAAAACCGCTATAAAAAACGGCACGTTCCTGCCCCGCCAACCGGAGGAGATTGACTTTGACTCCTTTTTTCAACAGCAAACCAATAAATGAGAGTAACAGACTATGTTTCCACTAAAACTGGATCGACCTTTAATTGTTTTTGATATCGAAGCAACAGGGATCAGCCCGCGCTCCGACCGCATCATTGAGCTGGCGGCAATCCGGATTGAACCCGATGAATCGCAGCACAAAGGCTACTGGCTGCTCAACCCCGGCATGCCGATCCCGGTTGAGAGCATCGCAATTCACGGCATCACCGACCAGATTGTCAGCTCCTGCCCGAGCTTCAAAGATAAAGCGCTTGAGATCCTGACTTTTTTCGGTGAAGCCGATCTCTCCGGTTTCAATGCCGGGCGGTTCGACATTCCCATGCTGGCCGAGGAGTTCCAGCGTGCGGGGATTCCTTTTGAGGCTGAGCGCCGTCGGCTGCTCGACGCGCAACGGATTTACCACTCCATGGAGCCGCGCAACCTCTCAGCCGCACTTAAGTTCTACTGCGGCGAGGAGCATACCGACGCGCATGGAGCTGAGGCGGATGTGCAGGCCACTCTTGAGGTACTGATCGGCCAGTTCGCCATGTACCAGGAGCTGCCCCGTGATATGGAGAGCCTTGACAAACTACTCAATCCGCTTGATCCGTTCAACACTGACCGCTGCGGTCGCCTGCGCTGGGTTGATGACGAAGTGACCATCAATTTCGGCAAGAAAAAAGGTGAAAAACTCAGCGATCTGGTCAAGACAGATCCAGGCTTTATCAAGTGGATTATTAAAAATGATTTTCCTCAGGACACTCGTAAAATCTGCGAAGATGCCCTGAAAGGGATCTACCCTGCTCCGCCGCAGGAGAAAAAAACGATCTGAATTTCTTGTTTTTCACAACAGGAGTTGAGAGAATAGCAACTAAACGCCTAAACCTCTGCATCCCTAATCTAATGGAGGCTAATGGCAACGATTTATAAACGTCACAGAGAAGGAGAGTAACCATGAAACGTATTGTCGTATGTCCATCATGCAAGATCAAAATGCAGATCTTTGATATCGGCAAAGAGATTAATCAGAAATGCCCGCGCTGCAAAAACAGCTTCGACATCCACCCGGTTCAGGACAAGGACAAGAGTAAAACCGCGGACAAAGATGTCAAAGAGCAACCCGAGGAACAAGCGGACAAGGCTCCCCAAACTGAGCCGCCCAAGAGTAAAACCGCGCAAGTGAGCGAGGCTGAGACTCCCGGGAGCGAGCCTCCTGACGCAAAGGCAGAGCCCAAGAGCGCCGACAAGCCCGCTGAGAAAGAAATCATGGTTAAACCTCCCGTACAAAGCTCCGCAAACGTCGAAGCCATCTCCACCGCTGAAAAGCCGGAGGCTGAGACAGCCATCGACACAAAGAAATCAGCGGTTGAGGCAAAGAACGCAGAGGCAACAAAAGCGGCTGCGGAGAGCACAAAGACGGCCGGCAGCTTTAAAAAATCAACGCTAACTCCCAAACCAGCGCTCCCTGCCACACCAGCGACGGAGCCGCAACCCTCGCCGACGGTCATAGCTGGTTTTTCCGGCATGCAATTCATGATCCTGTTTGTCATGCTGCTGGCAATGATCATCATCCAGCTCGTTTTCGCGAAAAGACAGATGTCCCAGCTCTCGATCGTCAACGATAACCTGAAGGTCATCCACGGCAAACTCTAGAAGGATAAAATTATGAATACCAATGAAATTGAGACAACACTTAAAGATATGATTGTCGAGCGGCTTTTCCTCCCGATATCAGCGGATGATATTGCCACTGATGCTTCTCTGATTGACCAATACGGAGTTGACTCGGTCTCGCTGCTGGAGCTGGTGGTTGGACTGGAAGAGGCTTTTGGGATTGTGATCGAAGACAGCGACTTTGATGTGCGCAACTTCAGCTCAGTTGCCAATCTGCGTGATTTTGTTAGCGCGCGTCTCTAAAGCTCCCGGTAACCGGTTAGCAAGCAGCAGCGTAGCTCCGATTTCCAATCGGGCTCTACAACTTTTTGGGAAGAGCAATTGATTGTGCTTGGTGCCGCCTAGGCGACTAGTTACCACTAACACACATAAAAGGACAAAAATTATGAACAGTGATCAAGTAAAAAAAGGTTTTGAAAGAGCGCCTCACCGCGGACTCTTCCGCGCCACCGGTGTTAAAACCGAGGATTTCAAAAAGCCGTTTATCGGTGTCTGTAACTCGTTTATCGAAATAATCCCGGGCCACTGCCATTTGAACAAAGTGGGCGAATGGATCAAAGAGTGCATTCGCGAGGCAGGCGGCATGCCCTTTGAATTCAACACCATCGGCATCTGTGACGGCATTGCCATGGGCCATGACGGCATGAAATACTCGCTGCCCAGTCGCGAGCTGATCGCTGACTCGGTTGAAACCATGGTCAATGCCCACTGCTTTGATGCCATGATCTGCATTCCCAACTGCGACAAGATTGTGCCGGGCATGATCCTCGGTGCAATTCGCGCCAACATCCCCACCATCTTCAGTAGCGGCGGCCCCATGGCAGCTGGAAAAGTGAATGGAAAAGCGGTTGATTTGATATCAATTTTTGAAGGTGTCGCTGAATTTAACAACAACAAAATTACAGAGAGAGAGCTGGAAGAGGTTGAAGAAGAGGGCTGTCCCGGCTGCGGCTCATGCTCCGGCATGTTTACGGCCAACTCAATGAACTGTCTATGTGAAGCCATTGGCTTGGCTCTGCCAGGTAACGGCACCATCCTGGCGCTTGACCCGGCCCGCAAAGAGTTATGGAAAAAAGCAGCCCGGCGCGTGGTTGAAATGGCTTTAGCTGAGGGCCCCCGCCCGCGTGATCTGATCACCCTGGATTCGCTGGACAACGCCTTTGCTCTGGATATGGCCATGGGCGGCAGCACGAATACAGTTCTGCATACCCTGGCGATCGCAAAAGAGGCCGGGATTGACTACGATCTCAACCGCATCAATGCCATCTCCCAAAAGTGCCCCAACCTCTGTAAGGTCTCCCCTTCCAGTAACTATCACATGGAAGATGTGGATGCCGCTGGAGGAATATCCGCGATCTTGAAACGAGTTGAGGAGTGCGTGCCAGGGCTGCTCAACAGCGATGCACCGACTGTATCCGGAAAAACACTTGGCGAAACATTTAAAGATGCCGTGGTTAAAGATGATCAGGTTATTCGGACAAAAGAAAACGTCTACTCCCGGGATGGCGGATTAACCATCCTGCACGGCAATTTGGCTGAAGAGGGCGCAGTTGTCAAAAAAGCCGGTGTTGCCCCCTCTATGCTGGAATTTGAGGGAGAGGCCATCTGCTTTGACTCGCAGGACGATGCCTGTGCAGGTATTTTGGCTGGAAAAGTCAAAGCCGGCCACGTGGTTGTCATTCGTTACGAAGGGCCCAAAGGCGGACCGGGAATGCAGGAGATGCTGGCGCCGACCTCATATATTATGGGTGCGGGGCTGGGTGAATCAGTGGCACTGATCACAGATGGACGTTTCTCCGGCGGAACCCGCGGGGCCTGCATTGGCCATATCTCCCCCGAGGCAGCTGAGGGCGGAGTGATCGGTTTAGTCAAAGACGGTGACCGTATCAGTATCAACCTCAATCAGCACTCAATTAAACTGCTGGTCTCTGACCAAGAACTTGCCAGTCGTCGGGCTGAGGCACCCGAGTGGCGCCAGAAAAACATCAGCGGCTGGCTCAAGCGTTACTCTATGCTGGTCGGTAATGCCAGTACCGGCGCCTCGCTGATTCAGTGAGGTGATTTGTCACGCAGCTCCCGATTGCATCGGGAGTTATCCGATTGGAAATCGGACAACTCTTTGTTTTTAAGGTAAAAAATGTTGAGGTAAAAAATATTGGTAGTGTTTTTTGAAACCACAAGGAACACAAAGTTCACAAAGATTGCTGCGACTCCCCCCCTTGTGCTCTTTGTGGTTTCAGATAAAAACTGTTTGCGGCTATGCTATGCGACCCTTTGTGGTTACAAGTTAGCTACGCACACATTTCGTGCTATTAGTATGTTTCGTAGTTAAAAATAGAGGGTTACAAAACCTGTTGCAGCCCTTTTTATCCTCTTCAGCCTACACTGTGCAGTTGATAAAGCCTATAACGCTCTAATTGTTTTCGTACCACAAACCTGTGGAATGTAAATCGAATTAGTTTATTTAAGCGATTGACTCTTTTTTAACACCCCCTCATAATAGACACGAAGCCTAAAACAGGAGACTCATTTATGACACTTATCACTGAGCAACAGCCAATAAAAGCCACTGTCGTTGATTCGACCCACCTCAAACTCTCCCCCCAATACCGGTCGGGACAGGTCAAGTGGTATATGTCGCGGTCTTCCATCTAGAAGCGGAGCAGAACGAGAAAAACCAATGGCAAGCCGCCTCGCATGAAACACTTGCAAAAGCTTATGGAGAGGACGAACCAGATTATCGCGCGGTCATGGTCAAAGAAAGTAATGCGGACTACAAAGCATGAAGGAGGGCGACATCATCCTGACACCGTTGCCACAGGCAGACGGTAAAAAAAGCCGAGGCCTGCACTTTTGTTGCGTGAAATGCCGCCGTTCGGTGACTTTTTAGTGTGCGGTCTCAGTTCCCAACTGCATCAAGGCGTACCGGAATTTGATGAATGGATCGAAACTGCCGACGATGACTTTGTTGAATCAGGGTTACTGGTATCATCCGTCATCAGACTCGGGTTCCTGGCCGTCCTTCCCAAGATGCGTATCATCGGCACGATCGGGAATGTCTCCTCCGACAGACACGAACTCCTGTTTCAACGCCTCAGCCATTACCTTGTTGCAAAGGAACAATGAAACTACGAATAACGCGAATGACACGGATGCTCTTAAAAATGTTCTTATCTATTCGCGGAGATTCGTGTTATTCGTAGTTAAAAGTAGGTTGAGCGCACCTTTTTCGCATTTTTAGTATGTTTCGTAGTTGGAAATCTTCATGTCCTTTGCTGTGCCATGGCGTAGTTGTAGGCGAAGCTGGTGCCTTTGTGGCGAAAAAACGTACCGGCCTTGATTGCTTCCGCGTTGTGCGTTTACGGCGTGACGTGTCGCTGCGTCCACCGTGTAACGAAGGACATACTGGCCAAGCACCTATTTTTCTCTATATTTCTACCTCCAATAATAAAAGCGCCTGTCTGCGTGCGACGCACAGGCAGGCACCTATATTTTACCTGAACATTTTTTACCTTAAACAGCGGAAACCAGTTTTTTACAGAACAGATTCGATTTCAAAAATCAATACAGGTACATACCCGGAAATAATTCCCCACACAAGGGCGTCATCAATCGAATCATACCCATGCGCCAAACGGTTACGAAACCCAACAATCGAACGAGCGTGACCGATTGAGTCAAAGACAGATTCGTCGTCATCCCTGATTCGTTTAAGCGCTTCGCCTACAATCTCAAATTCACGTTCCATAGCTCGACGAAACATACGATCGTTTTCATAATCATCAAAAGTACGCTCAGAACATGACTTCTGAATAAAGTGGCAACAATCCAGAATATCTGTAAGATTAGAAAGTGTCGTCGGATTCATAAATCAGTTCCCGCGTCCGTTCCACAACATCCCTGAACCCTCGTTTTTTAAGACCTTCCACAGTCACTAAATCCACCGGTTGTTTAAAAACAGAGTTCAACCCCTCTTCAAAACCGAAGAACCGTTCGGCATATTCCGCTGTAGGAGCTCTGTCTTTAAATTGCGCAAGAAAGTCAATATCACTACTGTTTTCGTTAAAATTTCCGTTTACTACTGAACCAAACACATATAATTTGGCAACTCTAAAGTGCTCACAAAGAGACTTTAAATCTTCATTGTGTTCTGAAATAATTCTATGTGCAACTTTTTTCATATCTGAATTCGCAGCGTCCCACAAGACGCTTAAGTTATCGGTTACTGGGCAAATGCTCATGGCGCACAAAAAACACCAAACATGGCCATTACTTAACCAAGTTAGTTGGTACTCTAACATTGTTGATATCTAATAGCAAGTAAGATAACAGCAAGATGAATTGTAATATTCAATGCGACACCTCTGTGGTTCAAATTGTTTCCGCCTCCGCGCAGTACGGTGTGACATGGGGAAGTTCTAAAGTTCTAAAATGCGGGAGTTCTAAAGTTGAAGAGGCCGCCGCCACCGCGCAGTACGGCCCGACGTGTCGCTGCGTCCATCGTGTAACGAAGGACATACTGGCTTTGTATCATTTTTTACCTTAAAATCAACTTCACTGCTTATAGGCGATTTATCCAATAAAGGGGGGTGCCTGCGAAGATGCATTGTAGCTTGAATGACAATCTCATCCTGATCAATTCGGTAAAGTAAAGCATAAGGAAACCGATAGACTAGACAACGTCTCGTAGTATCACTAATAACCGGCCAAGCTTCAGGATTGGCGGAAATACTCTCAACGGCGGAGTCTGTTTTATCAATAAAGTCTATTCCTAGCCCGACAGCCTGAAGCTCATAATAACGAGCCGCATCAAGCATTTCATCCTCTGCGGGTTTAAGAAATCGCATGGGTTTCATGATATTAGCACTCGGGCATCACGCAATACATCAGAAGCAAAACGGGCAGTAATCCTTCCCGCTTTATATCCTTCATAACGCCTCTTTGCCTCGTCCAACCAAAGACGTTCGTTTTCTGCTTCATTAACTGCATCAAGACTAGCTATCAGATCAACAGCCAGTTTTGCGCGATCTGAGTGAGAAAGTTTCATTATTTGAGCTTCACATTCATGTAATTCAGGTGACATAATTTACCTACATTAGAAATCATTATATAGCTAACAGCGGATGATGTTCAAGTGATAAATAGAAATGAAAGCCATCCGTAAATTTCGGTTGCTAAAGCCCTGGCAAGAGGGGCGTGAAAGTGCTGTTATGTTTATGTTTAAGAGTCGGAGTAAACACGCAGCTCCGATTTACTATCGGACATTATGTGAGTTATTCTATGCAGCGCAGAGCGTTGTCGACTAAACCAACGGGGCATATCACACAATTGTTCAATGAGAGAGAAATAATTTCGCATATCACATAGGCTCAGTTTGGTTCCGGCTCCGCTGGTTTAGGTAGAAACATAGAGGGGTAGGGTAACCTGGCAATGGTTGCCAATCGAAGAGGAGTTTAACGGAAGTTAAATAAGCCTCTCCGGGTAAGGTCTAGTCAACCGCCCGGTAGTGTAAAGACTAAATCGGACATAGAGCCGAACAAGAAAGGAAACGAGTCCTACGAGGTGAAGGGTGTATGTCCCGTCCTATGATAGGTTGTCACTTCAAAAAGAAGCACCAGAAAGAAAAGGAGTGACAATGAGAGCAAAAATGGTTTATACAGACGACTTTCGTAGGAAGGTCGTCCAGGAGGTGGTGGACGG
>JAQUCE010000014.1 GCA_028686345.1 Kiritimatiellia bacterium | reverse complement strand
CCATGGAGGGATACCGCGCCGCTAAATATTCCCAGAAGTGGGGGACATCATTTAAAACCAACCCCATCAAGGACGATTTTATCTCCTGGAGCGCCACGACATCGCCCTATCAGCAGGGCATGGCCGCTTTTTCGAGTCGGGGGCCAACAGATGACAACCGCATCAAACCCGAGGTGTGCGCACCTGGCACTGATATTATCTCAACCCGCAGCTCCGTGGCCGGTGCCAGCGCGATGTGGGGCGTGCTGCCGTCCAACCACGCTTACTGCTACAGCGGCGGAACCAGCATGGCAACCCCGCTCACAGCTGGCGCTGCCGCCCTGATCCGACAGTATATGGTTGAGCGCGCCGATATCCCGCAACCATCCTCGGCATTAATCAAGGCCGCCATGATCGGCGGTTCGCGAACACTGGCACCCGGCCAGTATGGGGATGCAGCGCACCAGGAGATCCCCCCCATATCTCCGAACATGGTTGAGGGGTGGGGGCAGCCGGAACTAGTACAAACGCTTCACCCGCAAGGACTAATGATTAAGCTGATCGATGGCTACTCCCCTGCGACCGGCGGCACCAACCTCTACCAAGTCATTGTCGCGAAGTCCGGTTATCCGCTTGATATTGTGATGTCGTGGCTGGATTACCCAGGCACAGCAGGCGGACCGCCCCGCGCTGGTCAATGACCTCAATCTGAATGTCATCACCCCAGGCACCAACACCCTCTTTCCTAACAACAACACCATCGACGATGACCGTAACACCGTTGAAAGCGTCCGGATCAACGCTGCTGAGGCCGGTGTTTACACGCTCAAGGTCATTGGCGAAAATATCGTGGTCAATAACGGCGCTATGGCCATTTATGTGCGCGGCGCACTGAATGAAACACCGATCATTGTGCACAACAACACGTTGTACTACGACTCCACGCTGGCGCCTTATCCCATTGATTTCAAGGTGCAAAGCCTTGACCCGCTGACAAATAATACCGTGAACCTTTATTACAATACCGGCACAGCCAACTCTGTGACAGGCGCGTGGCAGAGCGTTGCAGCCTCCTGGAGCAGCAATGCCAACTACCGGGCAATGATCCCCCACCACCCCAAAAATACAACCCTGCGCTACTACATTCAGGTTTCCAATGAGATGTTTAATGTTAGCCTGCCAAAGAACGCGAGCGCCAGCAGCACCTTTTTCACCATGCACCTCGGCTCCCCGACCCGCCTAGTCATTGACGGCAGCCCGGCTCAACATGGATCCGTAATACCGGCCTATGGCACCAACATCATCCTCTCCGGTCAGATATTCACGGCCACCGCCGCACCGCAAGCTGTTACCGCCCAAGAACGTATCGCCGCGGATGGCTGGAACGGCACCGGCGACATTCCTGCCGCCACAGGCACCAACTCCGCGATGCTCTCCATCCAGCAGGAGAGCACCCTGACTTGGAACTGGATGACCCAATACCTGCTGACAAGAAAGCGGTTCTTCAAGAATGCTGATTATTCCAGGCCTGATGGCACCTCCTGGCATTGGAAAGACAGGCTGGTAGCCGCGCAAACCACCCCCAACCTGTTGACAGTCGATATCGGTGCCGGCAACAGCGAATTGTATGCATTTTATGGCTGGTCGCTGAATAATACCCGCTGGCCCAGCCCCTATGCGCCCTCCCTAAATCCATGCGCTGCCCTGATTATGACAGGTGCGCACACCTTACAGGCCAATTATATGCGGCTCACACAGGACAACGATGGCGATGGCATGTATGACTGGTGGGAACTGCTCTATTTTGGCACCACCTGGAGCACCCGCGATCCAGAGGCTGATTTAGACGGTGATTTATGGAGTAATCTGACTGAATCGCTGGATAACACCAATCCCTTTGATCCGAACAGTTTCCCTACGCCGCCGGTTATCACCCCCATCCCGCTGCCTCCCTTCCAGAGCGCCCGTCCACCTTGGAGCGTGAGCGCGTTGATCCGGGACAACTTTATCGTTGCCTCAGCTGTGCTGCAATGGCGCGAGAAAGGTGATAGCCTCTGGCAGGAGAGCGCCATGAGTTATGCAGGCAATGACCTGTTCACAGCCGATCTCAACCCCCCTTCGCACGGCGCCAAACGCGTTGATTACCGGATTGTCGCAGCTGATTTGGTTGGTTATTATGACCCCTCATTTGTCGTCACATCGGCAGTTTACAGTGTAAAAGGCGATTATGACACCCCTTGGATGCAGGTTACCCCGGAATCAATGGGTTTAATTGAGGTTGCCAATCAAGCCGCCAACCTCAGCGCACGCGTAGCCAATCTGGCCGGGCCAGATTTAATCTGGACCGGTTATCTTGCGACCGCATCCGAAGTGTTTGCCGCCTCCGCCCCTGGCTGGCAACACTCTGGCACCAATGATCTCTGGCATGTGTCCACCAATCGAACATGGAACGGCGACCCGGTATGGTACTGCGGCAGCCAAAGCCTGCGCCAATATCCCAGTTCGTGCCACGCCTCACTCAGCACGCCGGAGTTTATGGTTGGCAACCACGGAGTCTTGAGCTTCCGCCACTGGGCTGATTTTGAAGAGGATACAGCGGAAAACGCCTATTGGGACGGAGCGGTGATCATGATCTCAACCAACAGCGGCACCACCTTCTCAATCATTGAGCCGCTCGCGGGTTACAATGCGACCATTGTCCCCAACCCTGCCTCGCCCTTCCCGGGCGATCAGCCCTGCTTCGGCGGCATGGGAACCGGCTGGGAGAGCGTGCTCGTTGATCTCGCCCCCTATGCCGGACAGAGTGTCATCTTTCGCTTTGAATTTGGCTCGGATGAGTATGTGACAGCTGAAGGTTGGTATGTTGGTGGTGTGACGGTACTCTCCTCTGAGCCGCCCCTGCCGCCTTGGCTGGTAAAAACCGGGAGTTGGAGCAGTGTGCTCGCGGCTGAGTGGCAGGCAGAGCCGGGGTTTACGGTTAACCCGCTTCTGATGCTGACCAACAGCGAACATATTGTGTGCTTGCGCGTGGATAGCAATGATCCGACTGCCAATCCAATGGTTGACCTGACGCTCCGGCGCGGTTTTGCAATCACTGGAGAGGTTACCGGACACGGGAACATGACCATCGACGATCCAATCATCTTCCGGGATGAGAGCACCCAAGTGACCATCCAGGCAGAGTACGGCTCCTATATCACCAATCTCACCATCAACGGAGTGCGGCAAGCCGGCGAGTACGACTTTGAAGACACGAGTCGCCTCTACACCTTGCACCCAGTTACCAACGACACCCATGTTGCGGCCTGGTTTGACCTGAGAACCTGGACTCTGCTGATAAATAGCACTGCAGGGGCGCCGTCCCCTGCTGCCGGCAGCTACAACCACACCCATGGTAGCGAGATCCTGGCCACTGTTGCCAACCCGGTAATGGATGCTAATCCCATGATCCGTTACAGCGCGGACGGCTACACCCTGGTCGGCACTGACCCTGTTTCGCAAGGCACGGGGCTGATCTCCTTTGTATTGACCAACAACACCGAGCTCACCTGGCTCTGGAGCACCAACTACCAGCTGAAAGCGCTCTCGACCGGGCATGGCGTGGTAGTCCCTGAACTAGGGTGGTATGTTGCCGGCTCCACCTCATGCACAACCGGCTACCCGGCCAGCTACTACCACTTCGCAAATTGGAGTGGCGATACAAACAATGCCGCTTTCTGCGGTCTCAACAACAGCCATATCAACCTGGTGATGGACGCTCCGCGCATTATCAGCGCCTCGTTTGCGCTCAATTTAACACCCACCCACAATGTGCCTGAGCAGTGGCTGGCTTCCTTTGGCTTTGACAGTAACTTCGAAGGGGCCGCCGAGGCCGACCATGACAACGATGGAATGTACACGTGGCAAGAGTGGCGCAGCGATACCGACCCCACCAATTCGCTTTCACTTCTGCAGCTCCGGAGCGTTGAGATCGCAAATAACGTCCTGCAGCTCTCCTGGATCGGCGGCATCGACCGCACGCAGCGGGTGCAACGCGCGGCGGCACCAGCCGGGCCGTGGATTGATATATACACCAATCTGCCCCCCACGGCTGTTACAAACACCATCTATCTGCCCTATGGCGGCTATCGCAGCTTCTACCGCGTACTAGTCCCGTAAAGCAACTAAAGCAGCTAGTCACCGCCTGCCTGCGTGCAACGCACGGCAGGCAACTGTCTTTCGCCGCGCATCTCCGCAAATCGATAAACAAGATAAAGCAGCCTGCAGCAGATTGAATTTTAGTTAAGGTTTATGTCGCATAACTACATATCACGCGCACTTTGCCGCTTGCGCACCCGCATGATCCAGGTGCTGACAGCAAAGGCACCCTCAATTTTTTTATCTCGCACAGAGCCATAGAGCTCACGGAGTGCATACTTTTAAACTCCGTGTCCTCGCGACTCTGTGAGAGATAATAAATAAGAACTTTAAGGTGCGAAAATGATTGATAGCTGATGGAGTTATTACTCTTTCAGACTTTGTTTCGCCCAAACGCGCAGCGTTTTTTACTAAAGCAGCGGCCCTTAATCATGAACTTTTGAATGAGGGCGACGACCTTCCGCATATCACACACTATCTTTTGGTTGCCGCGAATAGCTGGTAGTTTAACGCCCTCTTTTTATTATCAACGACAGCACGGCCACATCCGAAGGCGTAACGCCGGTAATTCGACCAGCCTGTCCAAGATTGGCTGGTTTCACAAAATTGAGCTTTTCGCGGCACTCATAGCGCAAGGCTGGAATTTTCCAATAGTCAATCCAGTCGGGGATCTTGACATGCTCCTCCCTGAGCGCCCGTTCAGCGGCTGTCTGCTCGCGGGCAATATACCCTTCATATTTTAGCTGTACTTGCACCTGCTCCACCACCTCGGGCGGCAGATTCCGGTTAAGATCAGGCAGATCCGCGTAATTAAGTGCCGGGCGACACAGAATCTTTGCCAAGGCAACCCCGTTGTGCCGCGTATGCCGCAGCCGTTCAATCTCCTCAGCTACCAATGACTGATAGCTCCGGCTTTGCTCTAAAGTCCCGGGCAAGGCCACGCCCAGTTTCTCGGACGCAGCCAACAGGCGGTAGCGCGCGTTATCCTGACGCAACAGCAGCCGTCGTTCCGCCCGTGAGGTGAACATACGATAGGGCTCATCCGTGCCTTTGGTGACCAGATCATCGATCAGCACACCGATATAGGCTTCCTGGCGGCTAAGGATCAAGGGTTCGCGCCCCTGAACCTGCAGCGCCGCGTTGGCACCGGCCATGAAACCCTGCGCGGCGGCCTCCTCGTAACCCGTGGTGCCATTCACTTGACCAGCGAAGAAGAGAGCCGGCACCCGCTTGGACTCCAATGTATGCCATAATTCGCGCGCGTCAATGGAGTCATACTCGATCGCATAGCCGTAATCAGCAAAGGTCGCCTGCTCCAACCCGACCACACTGTGAACCATACGCTCCTGCACAGCACGCGGCAGGGAGTTGGAGAGTCCGTTGGGGTAGATCCAGTCACTGGTTTGGCCTCCTTCAGGCTCTAGAAACACATGGTGCCGGGTGGCTTCAGCAAACTTAACCACCTTGTCCTCAATCGAAGGACAGTAGCGCACTCCAGTGCCGATGATGGAACCGCCATAAAGAGCGCTGGCTTGCAGATTATCGCGAATGATTGCATGGGTTTGGCGGTTGGTGTGGGTTAAATAACAGGGTGTTTGCTCAGTCTCAGGGGTAAAAGCCGTAAAATTGTTCCACGTGGAACATTTTAAGGGTGCCCGGCAGCTAAAATGTTCCACGTGGAACATTTTAGCTGCCATTGAGAAGTGCGGCGGCGGGATATCCCCGGGCTGAATGGTTGTGCGCTCCCAGTTGATACTATCCGCGTGTAACCGCGGAGGTGTGCCGGTTTTGAGACGCAGCCGATTGAAGCCTGCACCTGCCAGAGCACTGGACAGCCGATTAGAGGCTGGACGGCTGTCTCCAGCACCCTCGTGCGCCTCTTTGCCTATGAAAATTTGACCGCGCAGCGCTGTCCCGGCAGCCAGGATCACGGTTTTGGCCTCAATTGAACCGCTGCGCGCACCGACAACACCATGGACGCGTCCCGCTTCTATCAGGAGATCAATGCACTGATCCTCCAGTAACTCCAGGTTTGGCTGCTGCTCCACTACCTGCAACATGCGCGCAGCATAGTGCTGCTTATCGCACTGCGCGCGTGTGGCCCAGACCGCTGGTCCGCGGCTGCGGTTCAAGGTGCGGAATTGAAGTCCGCACAGATCAGTGTTAAGACCCATCTCGCCGCCCAGCGCATCCAGCTCATAGACCAGGTGCGACTTGGCCAGTCCACCGATCGAAGGGTTGCATGGCATAATAGCCACCGCCTCCCTGCGGCTGGTGACAAGCAGCGTGGCGCAGCCCATCCGCGCGGCAACCAGCGCGGCCTCAACCCCGGCATGACCGCCACCGACCACAACCACATCCCATATTTTTATTGCTTGGCTCATCTTTGCTTTTTGCTCCTTTTAAACAGTGTATCATATCATTAGTTAGGCGTGCAAAACTGATTTAAAACAACAAAATACCTAAAAAATGACTTCTCAATAACCGGCCAGAAAACAAGGAGCACGCTGAAGCGCGAACAACAAACGGCTGCTGCGTAAGGTTTGTTGTCCAGCCTTTCTTGTCGCGCCGAGCCTGGCGAAGGAGGAAGGCTGCTCCAAAGCGGGTTATTACGACACTACTGTAAAAGTAATTTGTGATCTTTGTGTTGCTTTGGGGTTTCAAAACTATTTCAGGATTTATTTTAAAACGTGCACAAAAAACATGAATATGAATGAGTAGCACAGAGTTAACGGAGTTGCGAAAACTCAGTTTAGTTGCCTGCATTTACATAGCATGCAGGAAGGCGGCAGAAAGTTGTTTTAACACTTTAATCTTCTATCACCCCTCCCCTCAATGTCTATCAGCTCCACCGCCAATCCTCCAACCATCGACGCAAAGTGTGAGATATTTAAATTGTTATCAACAGCCCTCCGGCTTAGCACCATTTATGCGAAAGAAAATTAACAGCTAGTTTACGATTACTATAAGCCGTTGCATAACAACGAGTTAGACTAAACATATAATTGTCAAACGAAATTATAGTTTTTTACCCTGCAAAATATTAACGAGTTATCAACAGGTAATTAACAAGCAAAAAACCTCGGCTTTTAGGCCGAGGTTTTCATCAAATAACTATCAGACAAGAACTTATTCAGCTGTAGGCAAAGCATCGTCAGCGGAACCGATATCTGGGTCATCCGGGATAAATGGCGGCGTGGGCTTTTCCTCGATAATCTCCGCATCCGTGATATTGTCACCATTCGGCAGCTGCTTGTACGCGCAGAGATACAGGGTCAGCGCCAGCGGCATGGTGAATATGCCACCAACACAGCACAGCAGGATGCCCGCACTGCCAATCAGGTTGGCGATAATGCCCATCACAATCGGCATCAGCATCTTTCCGGAGGTTACGCCATTGATAACCTTTTTGAAGGCGTCAATCGCACTCATCTCCTCGTAGGCAACATACATCAGGGTAAACATCAGCATCGGGGAGACAACATAGGCGGCAATTTGACCAATCACCGGAATGATACTCGCTACTAAGGCAACAATGAAAAACAGCAGACAAGCCACAAATGCGTCGCCGAATTTACTCATGCCCTTGAAAACATCGCCAGCCGTCGGCTTAATCGGATCTTGCTTGTCTAAACGATCGGCTATCCACAGAAAGCCAACCACAAGAGGACCTGTTAAAATATAGAAGGTCAACGCGCTCAGCACACCGACAATCAGAGAGCCCAAGATCAGGGTACTCATGTTGTTTTTAAACAACTCCCAACCAGCGCTAAAACATTTCCCAATATCAAACTCTTTTTTCATAATCATACCTTACTTCTGCAAGCAGGATGCTTGCACTACTACATTATCACCTTTAGAGTCACTTCTCAATAACCCGCTTTGAAACAGCCTTCCTCCTTCGCCAAGGCTACGGCGCGACAAGAAAGACTGGACAACAAACCTCTTACGGAGCTGCTTTATCACTTTCAAGGTAAATTCACAATCTGCAAACAATCAAGTCAAAGAATATGACAACCTTCAGTGATGAACAAAGCATATCATGCTGAGGGTTATTTGCCAACACAGAATTTACTAAAAATATGATTCAGCAAATCCTCGGAGTAAACTCTGCCAGTTATGCGACCTAAAGCCTCTGAGCCTTCACGCAGGTAGCCGGCGGCAATCACGATCGCGGCAGTATCGTCTGTCAGCAGTTGTAAACTCTCCTCAACGGCTCTGGCGGCAGTGCGCAGCTCTTCTAAGTGTCGCTGACTGATCACAGAGTGGCTCTGTGCATTGTCTGTAATGCCCAGTTTGGCTTTCATGGCTGCCTTAAGCTCATCAAGGCCCTCTCCAGTCAAGGCCGAAACCGCAACTATTGGAACGTCGCACGGCAGGGGGGGTTGCCGACTGGCTGGCAGGTCGCTTTTATTTAAAACCAGCACCAAAGTATCCGGGTTGAAAAAGTGCAGGAGAGAGTCAAATTGCTCATGTTCGCTGTCATGCTGATCAACCACCAGGAGGTTTAAATCCGCCTGTTCTATCAAGGCGTGCGCACGCTGGATACCTTGGTGCTCAACCTCGTCCTCGGAATCACGTAGGCCGGCTGTGTCAACCAGCCGGGCCGGGATGCCACTCAGGGAATAAGACTCCTCAATCACATCGCGAGTGGTGCCTGGCAGGTTGTGTACAATGGCGCGGTCACGACGGAGCAGCGCATTAAGGAGCGATGATTTACCGGCATTCGGGGCGCCGCTCAGGACAATCAGAACTCCCTGACGCAGCAGTTCGCCCTCGCGCCAGGTGCTGATCATGGCCTCCAGGGAGAGTTTCAACTGTTCCATGCTTGGCACAGTTTTGTGGACAAAATTGTCGGCAATCTCGCCTTCATCAAAATCGAGCACATGCTCTAGATCAGCAGAGAGGCCGACAATCTGGTCATACAAATTGTGAATTTCACTCCCCAGCGCTCCGTCGAGCTGGACCCTGGCAGCAGCTGCCGCACGCTCGGTCTGAGCTTGAATCAAATCACAAACAGCTTCGGCCTGGGTCAAATCCAGATTACCGTTGAGAAAAGCACGGCGGGTGAACTCTCCCGGCTCGGCCATGCGAGCGCCGGCTTTTAAGATTGCGTTGAGAAGTCGCTGCGCTTGTATCACCCCGCCATGGCCCTGGATCTCGACTGTGTTTTCACCTGTGTAACTATGTGGCGCGTGAAAAATAAGCACCAGCGCGTCATCCAGGCTTTCTCCAGTTTCGCAGTCATGGATGGTGGTGTGAAAAAAGGTGTTTCTTGAGCGAAACTCAATTGGCTGAACGTCGCCACCTAGCAAACGGTTCACGCACTGAAAAACATTGCCGCCGGATATTCGCACAACACAGATGCCGCCTGCGCCGGGCGGGGTAGCTATGGCCGCGATCGGCTGTTCGTACAACTCTGATGGATCTGTGGTCATACCTTGAGGTTCGCCGGCTTACAGCTTGGCAAATGGATTGCAGTCAAACCCGCGCTTAAAACCGCCGCGTTCAGCCGGGGCGGCTTTTTTGACCCTCTCCGGCCTTTGGCCCGGTTTGCCGCCAGGGGCCGCGCCTGCTGTCCTGGGCGTTTTCGCTGATAGGCTGATACGTTTACGCTGCAGATCAACGCTCAGCACGCGCACCTTGATCTTATCGCCGGTCTTGACCACCTCTGCCGGATCACGGATATAGCGGTCGGAGAGTTCCGAGACATGCACTAAACCGTCCTGATGCACCCCGATATCAACAAAGGCCCCAAAGGCGGTCACATTGGTCACAATGCCTTCAAGGCTCATCCCCTCCTTGACATCCTCCATCTGCAGGATATCATCTCTGAAGGCCGGCTTTTCAAATTTCTCACGTGGATCGCGTCCGGGTTTGTTAAGTTCGCCTATGATGTCCTTTAGGGTCAGCTCTCCCACGCTCTCAGATTGATATTGTTCCAGTTTTATTTTTTCAAGCAGGGCGCTGTTGCCAATCAAATCTTTGACCTGAACGTCAAGATCCGCCGCCATTTTTTCAACCAGTTCATAGCGTTCCGGATGCACTGCAGAGCTATCCAATGGGTAGGCAGCCCCGTGAATTCTCAAAAAACCAGCGGCCTGCTCAAAGGTCTTAGCTCCCAGGCCCGGAACCTTGGCAATCTCTTTACGTGATTTAAAGGCGCCATTCTGATTACGGTAGGCGACGATTTTTTTCGCAAGCGTTGCGCCAATCCCTGAAACTCTGGTCAGTAGGGGGGCGCTGGCGGTATTCAACTCAACTCCCACATGGTTCACGCAGCTGATTACCACCTCATCGAGTTTTTCGGAGAGTAGATGCTGATTGACATCGTGTTGATATTGGCCCACCCCGATTGCTTTGGGGTCAATTTTAACCAGCTCTGCCAGAGGGTCCTGTAGGCGGCGGCCAATGGAGATCGCACCCCTGATGGTTAAATCCAACTCTGGAAACTCTTCGCGGGCAATCTCTGAGGCGCTGTAAATTGAAGCCCCGGATTCATTGACTGAGATTACCATGGTCTCCGTCACATTCGCCTCTTTTAAAACGCGCTTAACAAAGGCCTCGGTTTCACGTCCGCCAGTGCCGTTGCCAACCGCGACAGCGTAAGGTCGGTATTTAGCTACCATCTTACAAATCTCGACCTTGGCTTCGATTTCACGGCGTTCACCCTGCCCGGGATAGATTGTTTTGGTCTCTAAGAACTTACCTGTTTCATCAATCACCGCGCATTTGCACCCAGTGCGCAGACCTGGATCAATACCGATGATCATCCTTTGTCCCAGGGGTGCCTGCAGCAGTAAATTTCGCATGTTACTGGCAAAGATCTCGATTGCACTGCGATCGGCTTTCATCTTATTTTCAACAATAACGTCGATTTCAATGCCCGGAAGTATCAATCTTTTATAGCTGTCTGCAATCGCATCTTTTAAATGAGATGCAAATGTAGAGTTTTCATTGACAGCGAAAATAGTCTCTATTCTTTCAATCAGCGGCGCGGCATCGCAGTTCAGTTTAACCCTCAGCACACCTTCGGCCTGGCCGCGGCGGATCGCTAGAAAGCGATGTGACGGTATTTTAGCGATCAGCTCCTCAAAGTCATAATACTGCTCATATTTAGTAGGCTCATCAATTTTAGCAATCACTTTGGATTCAATCACCCCTGATTTAGAGAGGGAGTCGCGCACCAGCGCACGCACGTCCGCATTTTCAGCGATGATTTCAGCGACAATATCCTTGGCCCCGCTGATTGCCTGCTCAATATTTTCAACCTCTTTTTCAGGGTTGATAAACACCTGCGCTTCAATCGCCGGATCCTGCACACCCTGAGCTAATATAAGCACTGACAAGGGTTCAAGCCCGCGCTCTCTGGCAATCATGGCGCGTGTGCGTCGTTTGGGTTTGTAGGGAAGATACAAATCTTCCAACGCTGTTTTTACGAGACAACTTTCAATTTTATTTTTAAGCGTCTCATCCAGCTTACCCTGCTCTTCAATCGATTTCAGGATAGTTTTTTTACGGTCTTCGAGTTCACGATAGTAGTTCAAGCGATCATTGATAGATAAAATCTGAACTTCATCCAAATTTCCATGCACCTCTTTGCGGTAGCGCGCGATAAATGGAATTGTGTTGCCCTCTGCGAGCAGCTCCGAGACTGCCTGCACCTGACGCTGGGCAATGCCTAGCTCATTCACAACAACTGGAATCACCTGTAAATCCATACTAAAATCCTAAATTCGTGCTATGGAAAAAAAGCAGAGTACAGCTAAATTCCAAAAAATGGTTGCCTCACTAGGATTTGAACCTAGACAAACAGAGTCAGAGTCTGTCGTGCTACCGTTACACTATGAGGCACTTTTTCGCTTAAAACGAATTCACATTATAGTAAATAATCGAGACTAAAATCAACCTTGATTTATCTTTTTTTGATTAATTGACCCTTAATGGCATTAATACATACAAAAATGGCAATGAACATTTGAGTAAGGCAGGGCTGAAGCCATCATTTAACTCAAAGAACACCTCATCATCGTCAATATTCTTCAATGGGTCCATTACATACTCGGGTTTGAAAACAATTGATATTTCTTTGCCAGCGTATTTGATGGGTACCGTGTCTCGTCCTTCGCCGATGTCCTGGGTAGCGGTGGTGATAGTCAATTGGTTGGCCGAGAAGGTCAGGCGTGTTGTATCAGAGGTTTCAGAGGTCATCAAGGCAACCCGCTTGATCGCGCTGAGCAGTAATTCGCGTTCCACCACCACTTTTTCATCATAACCCGAGGGAATGACCTGTCTGTAGTTGGGATAAACGCCATCAATCACCTTGCTGCTCATGATTGAATTAGGCAGCTCAAATATAATTTGATTATTCTGAACGTAAATCTTCAACTCACCTTCGCTGCTGAGAATACGCATCAGCTCACTAACGGCCTTGGTTGGCAGAACAACCTCGGATTCAGCCTCAGGTGGAAACTCGACCTCATGCTCAACCAGCGCCAGTCTTCGCCCATCTGTAGCCACAACAGTCAATTTAGCATCTTTGAATGAGAGCAAGACCCCGTTTAAAATCATGCGTGTCTCATCCTGCGAAGCGGCATAAGCCGATTTTCTGAGCATTTCACGAAACACACCCTGATCAATATTAAAACAATGCTTACCTTCCGCATTGGGAATCAACGGAAAATCATGAATTGGCAGACCATAAATTTTAAAAAATGAGGAGCCGCTCTGAATTGAAGCAATATCATTGTCGTCAACCTCAATCATAATCCTGCCGTCATCCAACTCGCGGATAATGCTGGTCAACCGGCGTATTGGCAGTGTGACACTTCCGGGCTGGTCAATTTCACAGGGAATGTAGCAACGCACCGACATATCAAGGTCAGTGGTGGTGATACATAATTGATTATCTTCAGCTTGAATTAAAGCGTTGGATAATATTTGCAAGTTTCCCTTGGAGGGAACAATATTCTGCACCTTTTGCAGGGCCTCAAAAAAAGTGGAGCGGACAATGGAAAATTTCACTTCTTAAAATTCCTTTCATAATGGGTTGAAACCATCTTTTTTACGTTCGAACCACCATTTTAGGATAATAGTGTTATTAAAGTAAAGAAAGATTAGTATCAGTATTATGTATTGTTGATAACTTCTATAACTCTGTAAGTTGTTGTAAACTAATAAAATACAGTAATTTTTTCATGTTGATAGCATTGTTCATAAGATTAAGGTAAATGTTAACAGAACTCTCTTTTCAAAATCGGGGTGTTGATAAGCACACATTTATCGTAAGTTTATTGAAGATCTATGATCAACATACCAACAGCTTATTCACTGCTAGATATTGTACTCTTCGGGCTCTTTTCCAAGCTGTCGAATAATTTCCCGAATTGTATCCAAAAGGTCAGGCTCGACCTGCGTTCGATTTTGAACAGTTTCACAGCCATGCATGATTGTGGCATGCGTTTTTTCAAATGCTTTAGCGATCTCAGGGAGTGACGCGCGGGTCAGCTTACGACAGATAAACATGGCTACTTGTCTGGGAGCAGCCAGTGAGCGGGTGCGTACCTTGCTGGTCATGTCGGAGAATTTAATATTGTAGAACTCCGCGACCATTTTTTGAATTTCACTGAATGTGAGGTCTTTTTGAACCTCATTATTCAATTGATCTTTCAAAAGCACTCTTAAGTTATCCAAGGTGAGATTGATCTGTGGATTAATTTTGGCAAAAGAGATGGCGCGGTTCAAGGCGCCTTCCAGCGCCCGGACATTTGATTTGATGTTTTCGGCGATAAAAGTGAGCAGGTAGTCAGAGACCGAGACATTCATCAGTGATTGCTTATAACGCAGGATCGCGAGGCGGGTTTCAAAATCAGGCGATTCAATCTCGGTTACCAAACCCCACTCGAAACGTGAAACTAACCGTGGCTCAACAATGCCCTGCATGTCGCGGGTTGGCCGGTCACTGGTCATAATGATTTGTTTGTGCGAGTCGTAGAGGGTGTTAAAGGTATGGAAAAATTCCTCCTGCAATCGCTCGCGTTTGCCTAAAAATTGAATGTCATCAATCAGCAGTACATCGGTACGGCGATATTTATTGCGGAATTTAACAATGGAACCGTCTTTTAAGGCATCGACATATTCATTGAGCAGCGTTTCGGTTGTGACATAACGCACACTCATGCCAGGGGTTGCAAGGACTTTCTGCCCAATGGCCTGCATCAAATGTGTTTTTCCCAAACCGGTCTGCCCATAAATGAAAAGCGGGTTGTAGGCGCGTCCAGGCGCTTGACAAACACCAAGGGCCGCCGCATGCGCGAAGCTGTTTGAGGGACCTGTGACAAAATTATCAAAGGTAAAGTTCTTGTTGAGCAAAGGAACTTTACCTTTATAAACATTTTTTCTGGCCGAATAATCCTCTTTCTTGCTCTTTTCAACGGGAGTATCTACAAAAGAATCATTGGTTTTAACAAAAAAAGAAATTTGAATATCAGAGGGAGCGCCACTGGCAATCAGGGATGTCATGATAAAATCTTTGTAATTATCATTAATCCACTCTTTTAAAAAATCGTTATCCACATTTAAAATGAGGTTATTGCTTTCCAGCGAGACTGGTTCAATCACCTCTATCCATCGCTCGTAAGTGTCACGATTTAAAATATTCTGTATTTGTTTGCAGGCCCTAGACCATAAATTGACAGCGTTCATTGGAAAACTTTCATAAACTGATAAAAATGCACTTTAAAAACGATTAGACAACCGCTGCTAACAACACTCCAGCAATTATCTATTTGGTAGAACAACATACAGTTAAACAATATTTGATATGAACCCGCAAGGCAAAACAATAATCAATCTGTCAACAAGTTATCAACAGGCTTGGTTTCATATGTGTAAGTCCCCTGATTTGAAGGATTTAGGGGATTTGCAAATAAAAATTGCAAATAAAATTTAAAATTAAATAAATTAAAAAACTTGTCCGATAATAAATCATGGTTCTTGGTTTGAGAACCAAGAACGCTATAAGTTGCTATAAATAAATGATTTACCTCGAGAAAGGGCTGGATTAAAAATCTACGTGTAAGTATTTGGAGCTAAGACAAGCGTTTTTTTTTGGCATGAAAATTGAAGAATTGTAAAATATTGTCTGATCAGCTTATTTTTTTATGGATTTAATTTATTTTCTTTTATAAACATGCTGGCAATATTATTGTTAATAAGTCGTTTAACAAAATAACATGACTCAAAACAGGCTTCTATCAGGGAATAACAAATGAAAAAGTTGAAATTATTGTTTATAATGATCACCTTTGCGAGCACGCTGCTTGCGCAGGAGATGAATCGCGAACGAAAAGGGGGATTTGGCGGCACTCCGCAGCATCGTGAAATGCAATGCTTGCGATTTGCGAAAATTATTTTAAGCGAGAGATGCGTCCAGGCAGCTAAAATTACGCCGGAGCAGGTGCAGCGCCTAAAAAGAGAGTTTGAAATGCTAGATCAAAAAATGTTTGAAATCAACAAGCATATTGAAGAGGCCTCGAAAAAGCAGGCGATTGTCTCTGTTAAGGTGCTGACCACTCCCGGCGATGACGGACGCGAGATGATGAAATTGACCGAAGAGATTGGTAATTTAAGAACTGAGCAGGCCAAGCTATCGGTTAGAGTTTTAATGGTCATACGTGATAATTTACAACCAGCGCAACGCGCCAGTGTCGTTGAATTAATGTGTGAGGAGCGCGAAAAAATGCGCGCCCGCCAAAAAGCAATGCGCGAGCGTATGCAGCCGCGCCCCGCTTCGGAGTAGTGCTAAAGCAGGTTATTGCGAGGTTACCGTAAAAGTGACAATATAGTAGTGCAAGCGTCTTGCTTGCAAAAACATTTTCATTCAAGCTGGAAGCTTAATGTATAAAGAGGGTGGCTAATGGCAAAACAAAAACTGGTTGATGCAGTCAAAGGTGGAAGAGTCTTAATCTCGGATGGAGCGTGGGGGACTTTCCTGCAAAAAAAAGGGCTCAAACCTGGCGAATGCCCGGAGCTGTGGTCCGCGGAGCGTCCGGCTGAGGTGAAAGAGATCGCCAGATCTTATTTTGCCGCTGGGGCGGATATGGTCCAGAGCAACACTTTTGGAGCAAGCTCGTTTAAGTTGGAGCACTATAACCTCGAAACGCGCGCGGCTGAGCTCAATACCGCCGCTGCCTGCCTCTCAGCTGAAGCCGCCGTTGAAGCTGGCGGCGAGCGTTGGGTGATCGCTTCGGTCGGACCAACCGGTAAGATGCTGCTGATGGGCGATGTAACCGAAGAGGAGCTCTACGCTGCTTTCAAAGAGCAGGTGATCGCACTTGAAAAAGGTGGCGCTGACGCTATCTGCGTTGAAACCATGAGTGCCCTGGATGAGGCCACTCTGGCGGTTAAAGCCGCAAAGGAAAACACTGGGTGCGAAGTAATTGCAACCTTCACCTTTGAGAAAACAGTGCACAACAACTACCGTACCATGATGGGCGTTTCCCCTGAACAGGCCGCTGCTGAGATGATCGCAGCAGGCGCGGATATCATTGGCACCAACTGCGGTAACGGCATGGAGAGGATGGTTGAGATTGTTAAGGCCATGCGCTCCGTTGCTCCGGAGGTGCCGATCTTAGTGCACGCCAATGCAGGGCTCCCCAAAAATGTTGATGGTGTGGATCAGTTTCCTGAAACGCCGGAAGATATGGCACGCCAGGTAAGCGGTCTGATCGCGGCCGGTGCCAATATTATCGGTGGTTGCTGCGGAACAACCCCAGCCCATATTCAGGCGTTGAAGGGTGCGCTGCGTTAGCTGCGTAGGCGACTGGAAAAAACAACTGATTGTTCTTTGCAAAAAGTTGTCTAGCGCAGCCTGTAGCGCACTTGCGCCTATCGTGCGACTTGTAGGTTTCATTAAAGTTGAAATGTGTAGGGTTGGCTCTCAGAGCCAAACAAAGATCAAGAAACCCCACGGCATGCCTTTGACAAACAACCACCCGGCATACGCTAATTGCTTCATCCTCCTTCGCCAAGGCTACGGCGGACATGCTGGAAGCAACCCTACACCCCAGGGCGCGCCTTTCATGAGCCTGTAGCAAAATGCCGCTGGTAGAGCGGCTCTGGAGTTTGGCCATTATTTTGCTCAGATTTTCTTAGGGACAGGCACTGCTTTTTCCTGTGAAAATAATTTGGAGAACCCCGAAGGGGTTTATTCACCATAGCCCGGGGCAAGCGAAGCGCAGCCCCGGGAGGCAAGAAGTTAGGTTTGTGGCCTGAAAGAAAACCCAGCTCATGAAAATCGGCAACCAGCACCACGCACAGTATTGTCAACCGTACTAAAAGTGGTATGTAGTTCACCTTTAGCGTGCTTTCTGAACAGGTGCGCGTTCATCACTAGAATTTCTATGCCTAAAGGTGTCAGTTGTAACAATGGTGTTAATACTGCTATAATGCTGCCATGTTACTCAAAGTTTATCATCAATTGGTATCTCTTTTTTTGTTGCTCTGCCTCTGTAATTTACAGACCATGGCCGCCATTTCCGCGGCGGAGGAGTGGTCAACCTATGTTGGCGGCAACAGCGGCTCCCATAGCGTTACAGCCTCGACCATTGATGAAAGCGGCAGGGTCTACATTGGCGGGTATTCGTTTAACGGAGTAATTGATAATGACGACGGTTTATCTGCGATAGTGTACCCACCTGAGGGCGGCGCCAATGATGCTTTTGTGGCGCTGATCAGCCCAGCCGGTCAACTGCTGTGGTATAGCGTAGTGGGTGCAGGGAAGGATGATGAGGTTCATGGGGTTGCACAGTATGGACAAGCGGTGTTTGCTGCAGCCCGTTTATCGCACCCAGAGACCTATGACCGGGGATCGGATGCCGCGCTGTATTCGTTTTCCAAAGCCGACGGCACGTTTAATTGGAGTAATCCGGTTGTGATCGGCGCGCCCCATACGACCAATGCCTTTAACGCAGCCACGGTTGATACCAATGGAAATGTTTATGCAATCGGCTATACCAGCATGACGGGGCTGACGCCGACTGCGGCCGGTTATACGGCGGGGGGCACCCTCTATGGCAAAGAGCTGAAGGGCAATCTGGATGCCTGTGTGGTCAAAGTTTCACCGCTCGGAACAGTGCTCTGGGTTCATTACCTTGGTGGCTTCAATGAGGATCGAGCTTTAACCTGTACCATGGGAACCAACGGATTTCTGTATGTCGGCGGCGAAACACGCTCCCCTGACTGGGTTTCCCACCCCAATAATGTAACGCCTACTCCTTTGAAAAAGGCGGGCTTTATTGTTAAGCTGAGTACAGACGGCGCTCATCAATGGTCAACCTATCTGGGGGGCAGCCAGGATGACTCGGTTGTCGGCCTGGCCGTAGAAAAAAGTTCGGGGCAGCTTTTTGCGGCCGGCACAACCTCTTCCTCCGGATTTATGTCTTCCAAACTGCGGCAGAACCTCTACGGCGGCGGTGGCTCAGATGGTTTTGTCACTTCAATCACGGATAATGAATCAACCCCGATTGTTAATTGGAGCAGGTTTTACGGCTCCAATCAGGTTGATGCTGTGACCTCGATCCAGCCGCTCGGCGACTCCCAGCTGGTGCTGGGCGGCTACACCTCTGCTGGCGGCTGGCTGCCGAACTCTGATAATGCCTTCCATGGTGTGGCCGATGGATTCATAATGATGATAGGGGCAACGAATGGCGAGAGCTTGTGGAGTCAGTACATCGGCGGCTCGGAGCGTGATCAGACCATGACCGTGGCTGCTACGAGTGGTGCTTTATATGCCGGCGGGTTGACGCTATCAGATGATGATTGGGTGAGCGGAGGCTTCCGGAGTGTATGGCATGATCCGTGGGATTCGCCGGAGGCATTGGGCTTTCTAGTTAAATATGAGCGGCTCGGTTATATCCCGGATCCGCCCACTATTGTAACACACCCAAAGTCAATCTCGGTTGAGGAGGAGCAGAACGCGATTTTCACTGTTGAGGCGCAGAGTGTTGAGGCGTTTACCTATCAGTGGCATGTGAATGCCGAGCCAGTCGCAACAGCGACCAACACCGCCTTTACCCTCAACAGTGTGACACTCGCGCAGAGCGGCGATCAGATAACCTGTGTTGTCAGTAATATCGCCGGCGCGGTTGTCAGCGAGATCGCCATCCTGAGTGTGACCGCGATACCTAAGGGTTGGATTACAATGAACCTTGCGCCAGCAGCAGCGGTCAGCAACGGGGTGGCCTGGAGCATTGATGCCGGCTCCACCTGGCACACCAGCGGCGATGTTGTGAATCTCCGCACAGGGGTTTATGCCATTATCTATCAAACGGTCTTTGGCTGGGCCGCACCTGCAGCCCCGAGTTCAACAATTGTCCTGAATTTGCAGACAAATTCATTGACTGCAACCTTCACCGAGATTTATTACTCCAATGCCCGCATAATTACGGGTACGAATGTGGTGATCACAGTTAAGCCCCCTGGGGGCACAGAGGATTGGACCTTACGTGAAACCATTCCAGCTGGCTTGACACCTTACAATTTTCCGGCATCGGCAACCTGGCTTGCTGGCTCGAGAACTTTGCGGTTTATCGGGGAAGGCTCTTCTCCTGCTCAATTCAGTTATTCGGTCACCGGTGCTGAAGGGAGTTACCAGCTGAGCGGAACAGTGAATTTCTACCCCTCTGGAACTGTGACAACCGTTGGCGATTCACAGGTGACAATCGCCGTGCAACCGCCGGTTATTCCAGACCCGGATATCATCGGCTTTACGCCGGCGAGCGGGCTGCCCGGGAATTTTCTGCTGCGTTTCATCTCGGTTCTCAATCAGAGTTATTTGATTGAGACCAACGCAGTGCCCGGCGCCTTTGGCTGGGCGTTGCAGGGGCAGGTCAACGGGAGCGCTGATGAGACGAGTATCTCCGTGCCCTCCTCAGCACCAGCTCTCTTCTACCGCGTGCGTGTGCCGTAGCTCCGATTTCCAACCAAACATCTACGTTGAAAACCGGAGCTGCAGACGGTCGGCCGCGCCTTTGGTTGACGATGCTGTGCGACGATGCTGGTTGACGATTTTCCCGCGCCGGGGTTTTTCATTGTAATCCGTTATCGTCGCACAGCATCGTCGGCCGATGTCGCTCGCAGAGCGACTGCTACACATGCGCTGCACCCCGGAGTGCCAGGATTGTCGTTCGGTGTAGCCGCCGCTCTACGAGCGGCATACTGCAACAGACATGTGAAAGTCGCGCCCCGGGGTGTAGGGTTGCTTCCAGCATGTCCGCCGTAGCCTTGGCGAAGGAGGATGAAGCAATTAGCGGATGCCGGGTGGTTGTCTGCCAAAGGCGCGCCGCGGGATTTCATTATCTTTGTTTGGCTCATAGAGCCAACCCTACACATTTCAACTTTGATTAATCCGGTGCACTTAAAACGAGACGAGCATCTGCCAGATAAACATCGCGCCGCTGGCATCCACCTGCTTCCAGAGCCGCTCCGCGAGCTCGGCTGAGCCTTGAACTGGTTTTTTCAACCCTTGCCGGTACTCCTCCCATGAGATGCAGATGCCGGGCGGGCATCCGCTCGCTGCGGTTAAACCCGCGGTTTTTTCGATCTTTTCCGGCGCGACCATCAAGGGCTCGCTGATCACATCCGGCGCGTCATAGACACCAAACTCGTGGGTGGCCTCCACCATGGCCCGCATGTTTTCAGGGGTAGTGTCGTTTTGCATAATGGCGCTGGAGTCCATGATGTAGCCGCCCTCTTTGCCAACTGTCTCAATCAGAGTCCGGACCTCCTGCCGCACCTGCTGCGGGGTGCCCATTGCCAGGGTAACGTTGCTGAGGCCGCCGCTGATGGCAAACTTGTCGTGCAGCTTGCGATGGGTCAGCAGCGGGTCGCCGCGGTCAATATGGTAAATAATACTACGCTCCGGCAGCTCGCGGAATGTGTCCAGATGGTAGTCCCAGCTGCCCTCAGCATAGAACATGGTCTGGTGTCCGTTGCGCCACAGCTCCTCAACAATCGGGCGGAGTGTTGGCCAGTAAATGTTTTCGAAATGTTCGGGACGGACAAACGGGACACCGCCGCGGTGCATCCACAAACCGACCGGTGCCTGGGATGCTGGGTCAGCGGTTGCGTTGGCCAGCCAGTGCAGATGGGGCATCAGCGCCTCGCAGGCTTGCATGACCTTCTCAGGCTGTTCAAAAAGATCCATGGTCAGGCCAATATAACCGCGCAGTTTATCGCCTAGAATATCGAGCGGCGCTTTTAAGATTCCGCCAATGGCGCCGGGCATGCCGCACTCGTGGCGCAGCCGCGCGCAGTGCGGACCAAAGGCATGAAAATACTGAGACATGGCCATGGCCGCGCTGACCAGCGCCACATTGTGCTGGAAGGTGACCGGCTCACCTGCGGCAGCCATGCGCTTGGTGGCACGTGGCAGCCAGACTTCATAGAGGAATGCCGTGGGATCCGCAATCAGGCGATCGTACTCATCCCCGCGCATAAAGGCCTCGCCCTCCGGCGGCTCAAGATACTGAAAGCCAAACTGTTCGGGGACGGTCACGCCGGGAACACCGTAATACTTGACACTGGCGGCATCGGTGATGCCGGTCCAGACATAGACCATGCTGGCTGGAACCGCATCCCAGTTGTAATCCTTGCAGCACTGGATCATAGCTTCGAAAGCATCAGGGTAGTTCTGCGTGAGCTGCTGACATGTGTATCCAGCATGACGGCCGGTGAACTCAGCCGCGAATGGCCGCACTGGAATCCTGTCCGGTTTCTTGTTATTCAAAGCGGTTACAAAGCGGCGCAGCCGCTCCTGATACAATTTCTCCATATCGCTCATAATAAAACTCCTCTATTTGCTTAACATCATATCCCGGGTATACTATAGGCGTGCAGGTACTTAGGCACCTAAAAACAATTAATTGTTCTTTCAAAAAAGTTGTCGGTCGGGCCTTATAGCGGCTTGTGTTGCAACCATCCACCGCATAGCGGCGGATATACTGTGTCTCAAGCTTCCAGCTTGAATAAAGTACCTCAAGCTTCCAGCTTGAATGAAAATGTTTTCTGCAAGCAAGATGCTTGCACTACTCCATTAGCACTTTTACGGTAACGTCTCAATAACCCGCTTTGGAGCAGCCTTCCTCCTTCGCCAAGGCTACGGCGGACAAAGAAAGGCTGGACAACAAACCTTACGGGGCAGCCGTTTGTTGCTTACGCTTCCCTGTCACGGCGTAAAAGCGAAGCTCGACTTGTCCGGGCGTAGCTATTGATGTGCAGCAAAAATTCATCCATCCGCCCGATACCGGCATCATACGGCACATCACGGCTCTCGCCCATGCCGAACTCGCAGAAGCAGGTGCGCAGACCGGCGCGCCGGCCTGCCTCCAGATCCGTCACATGGTCGCCGATCATCCAGTCGGTTGCATCCAGCACCACGCCCATGCGCTCTGCTGCGAGCAGGAGCGAGGCTGGATCCGGCTTCAAGAGCTTGCAGTCACCGCCGCCGACAACTGCGCTGAAGAGCTGCGCCACGCCGAGCCCCTCCAGAATAGGTGCGGCGAACTGAGAGGGTTTATTGGTCACAACCCCGAGGTGCCAACCAGCCGCGTGCAGGGTTTTCAAGGTGTGCTCAACGCCGGGGTAGAGCGTTGTGTGAACAAGCAGGTGAGCGGCATAGTGCGCTTTGTAACGATTGATGATCAGCTCATAGCTCTCAGGCAGCGGATCAAAGATCCCGTCAATCAAGGCCTTGACACCATTGCCCACCTGCGCCACCACCGCGTCGCGGGTAATTGGCGGGAGGTTGTAATCAGCGCGGGTCAGATTAACGGCCAGAGTCAGGTCATCGCGGGTGTCGGTCAAGGTTCCATCCAAATCAAAGAGAGCAGTTTTCATAGCAGTAGTATATGGCTTTTGCAACACGGTTGGAAAGGGTAAAATCATGAAGTGGCTGAGGGAAGTCGAGGGAAGTCGAGGGAGTCAAAGTGCACGATTCTACGTTTTATGCAGGCAAGATGCTTGCACTACTTCATTCTCGCTTTTATATTAACCTCTCAATAACCCGCGTGAAACAGCCTAAAGGTAGGACAACAAACCTTAGCGGTTTTAAAAGATTGGTGCGCGATGATTAAGCAGCAGGGCATAACAACTAAAAACCGCGCTGACCGCGCTTGCAATCCTGAAACACAACTGATATTATGCGTATACCTTTTTGGGAACGTGGTGGAATTGGCAGACACGCAGGATTTAGGTTCCTGTTCCGCAAGGAATGAGGGTTCGACCCCCTCCGTTCCCACCAATCATTGGCTCGCGCAGGAGAGCTTTCATACAGCATTGGTTTATCGACACAATCTGAGAAAAGCAATCATGCAGAAGGTCACGACTGTATAAACGCAAAGGATAACAGATGGATATCTCATTGGTTGACAAACTAATCATCATTGGATTTCTTGTCTCAGTGGTTGTGATCGGCGCCGCCGCGGCACGCCGGTCAGGTAAAAGCGCAGACGCTTTCTTTCTCTCAGGTCGTTCGATGCCGTGGTGGCTCCTGGGTATTTCAATGGTGGCCTGCACCTTCTCCTGCGACACACCTAACCTTGTGACCGATATTGTGCGCACCAAGGGAGTCTCCGGCAACTGGGTCTGGTGGGCTTTTCTTTTGACCGGCATGCTGACGGTCTTTGTCTATGCCAAACTCTGGCGCCGCTCAGCGCTCAACACCGATCTGGGGTTTTATGAAATCCGTTACAGCGGCAAACCAGCCGCCGTGCTGCGCGGTTTTCGCGCCCTCTACCTCGGAGTGCTCTTCAATATTCTGATTATGGGCACTGTTTCGCTGGCTGCCATTAAGATCGGGCAGATTGTTTTTGGACTCTCGCCAATTCTAACACTGGTCTATGCCTCTGTCGGCCTGGCGATTTATGCCACCCTCGGCGGCCTTACAGGCTCAATCTGGGCTGATTTTTATCAGTACACGATTGCCATGGTCGGCGCCTTCTACGCTGCCTCCTATGCGGTTAAGTCAGCGGATATCGGCTCGTTCACCACGCTCAAAGAGCTCTTTGCCTTTGCCGATGTTCAGGCCAAGATGGATATCTTCCCCTCCATGTCCGGCGATTTGTCAACCTTGATGACGCTTCTGATTCTGCCGATTGCGGTGCAATGGTGGAACGTCTGGTATCCCGGAGCCGAGCCTGGCGGCGGCGGGTACATTGCCCAGCGCATGCTCTCGGCAAAGGATGAAAAAAACGCTGTGGGAGCCACGCTGCTCTTCAACTTCCTACACTACGCGATCCGCCCCTGGCCCTGGATCGTTGTGGCCTTGGTTTCTCTGGTCCATTTCCCCATCACCCCGCAGGCCCAGCAGGATGCCGCCCATCTATGGCTAAAGTCCAATCCGGAGATTGTTCAACAATACGACAAAGACAAGACGAATCTCGCTGAATCCATGCGCACGCAGGTGCGGCAGACAAAGGCCGACGCCAATGGCGTCGGCTCGCTGGCGAAAGAGTTTCCGAATGTTGACGATCAATTCCTGCGCCACGATATCGCCTACCCGGGCATGATCGCCCAGATGCCGAAAGGGTGGCTGGGGCTGATTGTCGCCTCCCTGATCGCCGCATATATGTCAACCATCGCCACCCATCTCAACTGGGGCTCATCCTATGTTGTGCAGGATTTCTACGTGCGCTTCATCGACCCTGATGTGGCCCCGAAAAAAGCGGTTGCAATTGGACGTATTGTGATGCTGGCCCTGCTCTTCCTCTCGGCAATCGTGGCCCTTGCAATGCAGAATGCGAAGACCTCATTTGACATTCTGTTGCAGATTGGCGCGGGCACTGGTCTGCTCTATATCCTGCGCTGGTTCTGGTGGCGCATCAACGCCTGGAGTGAAATATCAGCGATGCTGATCTCTTTCGCGGTTGCCTGCTTCTTTCTCCCTAATGTCGCAGGGACAAAAATGGCAGCCATCATGGAGAGTGCCGGCATGTTCCAGTTCATGGACTACAGCGCGTGGAAGCTGGTGATCGGAATCCTGATCACAACTGTTGGCTGGATCATCGTCACCTTCCTGACACCAGCTGAGAGCCAGAGTGTGCTCGAAAAATTTTGCAGCAAGATCCGCGCGGGCGGCCCTGGCTGGCGTAAGATTGAGCTGGCATCATCAACGCCGAACGAAGCTGAAGGCTGGGATGTGCCGGCCGGTATTCTCTGCATGATGATCGGCTGTCTGGCAGTCTGGAGCGCGCTCTTCGGGATTGGCTACTCCCTGTACGGCAACTATGTGCTGGGCCTCTCGCTGCTGGGTATCGCGGTTGCCTCGACCATCGCGCTGATGAAGCTGGTCGGTCGGATCAAGCTCGATTGATGCGCGCTGCGAAGGCTTAGGATATGGGGTATGGCCGGGAGCGTGCCGGTCGCGCGATTGTCAGACCGAAGCTGTAGGGCGGGGGCCTTGACCCCGCCGTCGAGCGACAGTGTAGTGCAACGCGAGCCGCAAGCTGCCAGGCACGCGCCAGCCGGGCGATTGTCAGGTCGAAGCTGTAGGGCGGCTGACCTTGAACGCGCCGTCGAGCGACAGTGTGGTGCAACACGAGCCGTAAGCTGCCAGGCACGCGCCAGCCGGGCGATTGTCAGACCGAAGCTGTAGGGCGGCTGGCCTTGACCGCGCCGTCGAGCGACAGTGTAGCGCAATGCAAGCCGCAAGCTGCCAGGGATGCGCCAGCCGGTCGATTGTCAGGCCGAAGCTGTAGGGCGGGGGCCTTGACCCCGCCGTCGAGCGACAGTGTAGTGCAACGCGAGCCGCAAGCTGTCAGGCACGCGCCAGCCGGGCGATTGTCAGACCGAAGCTGTAGGGCGGGGGCCTTGACCCCGCCGACGAAGCGACAAAGCTCGCGACAAAGCTTGTGAAAGGCGCGCCCTGGGATCTAATGTTACTCATTCGCATTACAGCATTCAGCAGCCAGCTGTCCTGAACCCTGAACCCTGAACCCTGAATCCTGCACTCTGCTTCCTCCTATAGTTGCCGCTTGCCAGAATGCCCTGCCAGCCAGTATTATATCAGCATATGAAGGTAAGCCTCTCCAACATTGTCGCCACGCTCTCACGTGCAATCCGCCTGATCTGGCTCAGCAGCCCTGTCCTGGCTCTGTGGCACGCAATTCTGACAGCTCTGCAAGCAGCTCTGCCATTGCTCTCGCTGATCGCACTTAAGCAGATGATCGATACCGCCAACTCCCTCTTTAAGGCTGGTGCCCTGTCAGGCCTCTCGCTCTCAACCGCCTCTGCCCTCTATGCCGGCAACGCTGAATTTAGAGCGCTGATCCTCTGGAGTCTGCTGGCAGCTGTCTGCACAGTGACCGCGGCCTTTCTCAAACTTGCAATCGCGTGGGTCGCTGAGTTTCACAGCATTGCGGTCACCGACGCTGTCTACCAAAAACTTCACCACACATTGGTCAAAGCCGACTTCGCCTTCTTTGAAAATCCGGATGACCAGAACCACCTCTACATGGCCCGCGAACAGGCGCTCTCGCGGCCAATGCGTATTATCGGCGGCCTCAGTCAGCTGATTCAAAGCTTCACCGGATTAGCCGGTGCGCTGATCATCCTGATGAGCTACGCTCCCCTGCTGCCGCTGATGCTCGGTTTGTCGGTGCTTCCCACCCTTTATTTTAAATTCAACCGCTCACGCCGCTTCTTTGTATGGCGCAGCAACCTCATCCCCCTGGAGCGTCAGGCCGACTACTTTCACTCCATCATGACCGAAAACGAGGGTGCCAAGGAGATCCGGCTCTATGGGCATGGCGAGCTCTGTCAGGAGCGTTTTCAACAGGCAAGAGACCTGCTCAAAGCGCAGCGCGCTGCCTGGCGGAAGTTTGTAATGACCTATGATGCTGTTGCCATGACCGTTGGCTTTATTGTTCTCGGCGCCGCCCTGCTGCTGCTGCTCCACAAAACCCTGCAGGGCGCCCTCACCGTTGGCGCGCTGGTGATCTGTGTGCAAGCAATTCGCCGCGGCGGGAGCGTGACCGCCCTGATCTCCAGCGCCGTCTCCTCGCTGCTGGAGGACTCGGTTTTTCTGCAGAGCTATGAAGAGCTGATCAACCGCGCGCCGGCGATCAAGGCCCCGGTTGCGCCGGTGCCGATTCCTGTACCGCTGCAACGCGGGGTTGTGTTTGAGAATGTTTCGTTCTCCTATCAGGGCACCTCCACCCCGGCCCTCAAAGATGTCTCCCTGCAACTCAACCTCAACGAGCGTGTCGCGTTGGCCGGCGCAAACGGTGCTGGCAAATCAACTTTGATCAAACTGCTCTGCCGCCTCTACGACCCCAGCGCAGGGCGTATCCTGGTTGACGGCATCGACCTGCGGGAATTTGATCCAGCAGCGTGGCGGGCGCATATCGGCGTGCTGTTTCAAGATTTTAACTCCTATCAGCTCTCGGCTGAGGACAACATCCGCATTGGACACCCGCAGATCCCGGCAGGCGACCCCTTGATCGCAACCGCCGCCGCCCATGCAGGACTGGCACCGTTAATCAAGCAATGGCCTGCCGGGCTCAAAACACCCCTGGGCCGCTGGCTGCACAACGGTATTGAGCCCAGCATGGGGCAGTGGCAGAAAATCGCGCTGGCCCGCGCCTTTCTCCGTCCAGCCGCCCTCTACCTGCTTGATGAGCCCACCAGCGCCCTGGATGGCACGGCCCACCGCGAAACCCTCGCCGCGCTCACCAAACTCTCACACGACAAACTCACCCTTTTCACCTCACACCGCTCCCTACCGCCTGGCTTGGCTGACCGTGTGATCCTACTCTCCGAAGGGCGCGTGGTTGCCGACAGCACCCCTGAAGGGCTGGCAGCCAACCCCGCCTTTAACGAACTTTTTTCAAACGCATGTTGGCAAAACTAACTTTTACGCACGCGCGGGCGCATCTGCGAATTCGGTGCATATTGCCGGACAACCTTCAAAATCATTGTTGTCCACCGCATAGCGGAGGACATACTTATGTTGCAAATAAAGTAAATCCGCCGTTATACGGTGGATTATGGCAGCGATTTGCTGATGCGCCCGCGCTATTTTCTCGCTTTACCAGCTAATTATCATCTGTTAAGATAGAGGCTCATTAGTGGAAAGGTTGAATAACTGAAAGGATGCGAGGCGAGTATATGAATAAAATGATGATAGGGACAGGGCTGCTGATCACCGCGTTAATTATGGGTGGTTGCAATAAAGCCGAGCAAGATGCGACTGAGCCCGGGGGTGAGTCGCAGGGTGAGTCTGCGGTGGTTGAGCTGAATGACACATCGTTTGAAGGGGCCATTGCCAGCGGTGTGGTTTTGGTTGATTTCTGGGCACCGTGGTGTCCGCCCTGCCGGCAGCAGTTGCCTTTGGTTGACAAAGCCGCGGAGCTGTTAGCAGGCAAGGCGATCGTTGCCAAGATGAATGTGGATGAGGCCAAGGCGACAGCTGGTAAGTTCAATATCTCCAGCATACCCACGCTGATTGTTTTCAAGGATGGTAAAGAGGTCAAAAAGTTTGTCGGCGTAACGCAGACGGATGCTCTGGTGGAGGCGGTCAACGCGGCGTTGTGATAAGCACACGCTATGCGTTTGCATAAACGAGCTTTGTTGCACAGGCTTTCCGTGTCAGTCGACGCTGCGAAGCGCGCAGACGGAAGCCTGCTCCAAAGCAGGTATTGAGAAGTTACATTGAAAGTTTGAAAAAAGTAGCACCGGCATCCCGCCTGTGTAGAGAAGGAGAGCTGATTATGAAACATATATTGATCGTGGCCGCAATCATGGCGGCATTTGGGGTAATGGCTGAGACAAATTTTGAGCAGGCTCCGAAAGAGCCCGAGGCCATGGAGTCACTCTTTAACGGTAAGGATCTGAGTGGCTGGGATGGAGACACCACGCTGTGGTCGGTTAAGGATGGGGTGATCCGTGGTGAGACAACCCCGGAGATTAAGGCCAAAGGCAACACTTTTTTGATTTGCACCAAAGAGGGGCTTGCGGATTTTGACCTGCGCTTAACCTATCGTCTGAATGCCGCGAATAACTCCGGTATTCAGTATCGTTCACAGAGGTTTGAGAACGGCGGGAACAAGTGGATTGTGCGCGGCTATCAGCATGAGATTCGCAATGAGGTAAATTTCCCGAATGTCTCTGGTTTTATTTACTCCGAAGGTTCGATTGCGGGCAAGGGCAGACTTTGTCTGTGCGGCGAGAAGGCGGTACGCGCCGCTGATGGCACTAAGAGTGTGACCGAGACTTTGATCACGAACGACGAGTACAAGAAGCTCTTTAACCTGGATGGCTGGAATGATGTGGTGATTGTCGCCAAAGGCAATCGCATGAAGCACTATCTTAACGGCCGGTTGATCCTGGATTATACTGATAACAGTCCGCTGGCTCTGAAAGAGGGGATCATCGCGCTGCAACTGCACGCAGGAAAACCCATGTGGACCGAGTATAAGAACGTGCGGATCAAAGGTCTGTAAGGCGCAAGGCATAGGGCATAGCGCAGAGGACGTTATATCGCGCTTTTGCTTATTTTGATACCAACTCCGAGCAATTGCGTAAAATGCGCGGCGCAGAGCGGTGTTCTGCGTCGCCTGTGAAACGACGCGAACGCGCGATGGGAGTGATGGGAATGGGAATGATGGGAGTGATGGGAAGAATGTTTTTTCTAGACATAGCCTGTGTAACAGATTACGCTTTTCCCCGAACCCCGAACCCCGAACCCCGAACCCCGAACCCTGAACCCGAGAGGACTTAAAATATGACAGAGTTGATTGTGGCGTTGGATTTATCCTCTACGGCAGAGGTAGAGGCAGCGGTTGACCAGTTGGGTGATACAGTGCAGTTTTACAAGATCGGGCTGGAGCTGTTCAGCGCGGAGGGGCCTGCCGTGGTGCGGGCACTCAAGGCGCGCGGCAAAAAGGTTTTCCTGGATCTGAAGCTGCATGATATTCCCCGCACAGTTGAACGCGCGGTATCAGCCGGAGCCGAGTTGGGGGTGGATTTGATGACCATTCACGCTGCTGGTGGTCGGGCGATGATCAAGGCCGCGGCAGATGCGGCCGCGCAGTGTGGTGCGAAGGCCCCCAAAATTTTGGCAGTCACAGTTCTAACCTCGTTGGATGGTGAGGATCTGCAAGAGATCGGGGTGGCGCGTGCGCCAACGGCTCAGGTGGAAGCTTTGGGCCGATTGGCTTGCGATAACGGGGCGGATGGGATCGTCTGTTCGCCGATGGAGGTGGCGCACATGCGAAGTGTGCTGGGCAAGGACGCGCTGCTTTGCACCCCCGGTGTACGCCCCGCAGGCGCGGAGATCGGCGATCAGAAACGGGTGGCCACACCAGGGCAGGCGGTACGTGATGGTTCAACCCATTTGGTGGTCGGCCGTCCAGTGATGGGCGCAGCTGATCCGCAGGCGGCCGCGCGCACCATTGTGGCGGAGATGCGGGCAGCAGACAGCCTGAGCGCACTATCGGACGCGAGTGATCATGAAAAAGATTAATTTAAGAAGATACCGGCCACGGACGCGGCTCAGGAAGATACCGATTCGGTCAATGATCCCGAATGTGGTGACCCTGTTGGCAGCGTCGAGTGGCATCACCTCGATCAAATACAGTGCGCAAGGCAACTGGCGCTTCGCGATTTTAGCGATCTTTGCCGCCTGTATGCTGGATGGTCTGGACGGGCGGGTGGCGCGTATGCTTAACGCCAGCTCCAAACTCGGCGCTGAGCTCGATTCGCTCTCTGATTTTGTCAGCTTTGGTGTGGCGCCGGCTCTGTTCACCTACTACTGGATCATGGAGCCGATTGCGCCAGGGAGTGTGGCCGAGAGCTACAAGGGTTTGTTCTGGGCACTCGCGCTGTTCTACGCCATGTGCGCCGGCTTCCGTCTGGCGCGTTTTAACATTATGATTGATAATGAGAGCCAGCTGCCTTACTGGCGGCACTTTTTCACTGGTCTGCCTTCGCCGGGGGCGGCGGGTCTGCTGGTGACACCGGCCATCTGGCAGATTCACGCTGGTTATAACGGTGTCCAGAATCCAGTTGTTAGCTGCATAATGCTGGTTTTGCTTGGCACCCTGATGGCCTGCCCGTTGCCGACCTTCTCCGGCAAGGCGATTCACATTAAGGTCAAGTACCTGCCCCCCTTTCTGTTGGCGGTCATGTTCACAATCGGGATGTTGATCTCCCAGTTCTGGTTAACCCTCGGTGTGATCGGGGTGGTGTATTTTCTCTCAATCCCGATTTGTTTTGTGACCTTCTGGCGCATGAAACGCAGATATGAACGTGCGCGCAGCGAAGAGGGCCCGGGAGCGGGGAAGCTTTAGAGGTTGCCGACGCCCATCGACTTCCATCGTTGCCCATCGACTTCCATCGACTGATTTCGACGAATTTCGACTGACTTCGACTGACTTCGACGACCATCGACAGCTTCTAACCCCTAACCCCTAACCCCTAACCCCTAACCCCTAACCCCTACTCCGGTAATCCTCGATGGTGGCGGCGATGCCGTCGCGCAGTGAAATCTGCGGTTTCCAGCCGAGTTGGCGGATCAAGGTGGTGTCGCAGAGTTTGCGCGGTGTGCCGTCAGGCATGGAGGGGTCGAATTTAAGTTCAGCACGGCAGCCGCAGGCCTCTTTGATCATCAACGCCAATTCACGGATGGAGCACTCTTCGCCGGAGCCGAGGTTGACCACATCCGGCGGATTTTCGAGTGCCAGCAGGAAGAGCAGAGCCTGGGCTAGGTCATCCACATGCAGGAACTCGCGCAGCGGGGTGCCGCTGCCCCAGAGTGTGACAGCCGGGCTGTTTGCCAGGCGGGCCTCTTCAAATTTACGGATCAGCGCGGGCAGGACATGGGAGTTTTGCGGGTGGTAGTTATCGCCCGGCCCGTAGAGGTTGGTTGGCATGGCGGAGTGGTAGCAGAGGCCGGTCTCTTCGCGATAATACTGACAGAGCTTCAAACCCATGATTTTTGCGAGGGCGTAGCCTTCGTTGGTTGGCTCCAGTTCGGAGGTGAGTAAGGCACTCTCGGGGATGGGTTGCGGTGCCAGGCGAGGATAGATGCAGGTGCTTCCTAGAAAGAGCACGCGCGGTATCCTGAGTTCCCGCGCGGCGTGGATGAGGTTAGAGGCAATCATCAGGTTCTCATAGAGAAAGGTGCCGCGCGCTGTGCGGTTTGCCTCGATTCCGCCGACGCGCGCGGCGGCGATGATAATGGCATCCGGCTGTTGCGCTGCGAGAAAGCGAACAGTGGCTGCCTGTTGTATGAGATCAACCTCCCTGTGGGTGGCTGTGATGGGCTTTGGCAGCCCGCGCTCTTCGAGTGCGCGCAGCAGAGCTGAGCCCACCATGCCGCAATGGCCGGCAATATAGATTTTGTCCGGAATTTTCACTGTATTACTCCGCGGTTTCAATGGTGCCGCCATTTAATTGTACGGCCAGCTCTTGACGGGCATGGTTCATATCTGCTTCCACCATCATACGGGTCAGCTCTTTGAAGTTGACTTTGGGCTCCCAGCCCAGGGTTGCACGCGCCTTTGAGGGGTCACCCAGTAGCAGGTCAACCTCGCTGGGACGGTTGTAGCGGGGGTCGTGTTTGACATACTCTTTCCAGTCCAGATCCAGCAGGGCAAAGGCTTCCTCGCAGAACTCGCGGACACTATGGGTCTCGCCGGTTGCAATCACAAAATCATCGGCACGTTCCTGCTGCACAATGCGCCACATGGCATCCACGTAGTCGCCGGCAAACCCCCAGTCGCGCCGGGCATCAAGGTTGCCGAGATAGAGCGCGCTCTGCAGCCCCACCTTGATGCGGGCAGCTGCCATGGTGATTTTACGGGTGACAAATGTGGGGCCGCGGCGTGGCGATTCGTGGTTGAATAAAATGCCGTTGCTGGCGTGCATGTTGTAGGCCTCGCGGTAGTTGACGGTTGCCCAGTAGGCGTAAAGCTTGGCGACCGCGTAAGGGGAGCGGGGATGGAAGGGGGTTGACTCACGCTGCGGGGTTTCCGCGACCTTGCCGTAGAGTTCGGAGGAGGAGGCCTGGTAGAAGCGAATCTTCTGTTCCAGCCCGGTTTCACGGATCGCCTCCAACAGCCGGATGGTGCCCAGCGCCACCACATCAGCGGTGTACTCCGGAATATCGAATGAGACACGCACATGACTCTGCGCGCCGAGGTGGTAGACCTCATCAGGATGAATCTCGTAGATCAGCTTGGCCAGCCGCCCGGCATCAGAGAGATCGCCATAGTGTAGAAAGAGGCGGGTGCCCATAATATGGGGATCTTGATAGAGGTGATCAATTCGCTGGGTGTTGAAGCTGGAGGAGCGGCGGATTATGCCGTGAACCTCGTAGCCCTTTTGCAGCAGGAGTTCGGTCAAGTAAGATCCGTCCTGACCTGTGATGCCTGTGATGAGCGCACGTTGCATGGGTTGTTCCTTATAATTGCTCTTTTTCAAAAACTAAACGGCTGATGCCGAACACAACAACAGAGTAGCAGAGTAGAATAATTTGTCTATTGCGCATATGCGTAGATCTGTGTTATGATTTTGCGCAGATAACAGAGCTGCGCAAGCCAATGGAGCGCGCCTGCCAAGTGTAATTCGGCGGTCAGCTGCATCGGAGTCGGAGGTCAGCCAGCAACACCACCAGGTCACCAGGTCACCAAGTCACCAGGTCAAAAAACAGCTTGTAGCTTGGGCTGCGGAGCAACTGTGACAAAGTGAGCAATTTACAAGCGCAAGGTCTGTTGTTCGGTGTCGCTCACAGAGCGACTACTACACATGCAAGCCGTTCTGCCAGCTTTGCCCTTCAGTGTAGCAGCCGCACGAGCGTCATCGGTTGACGATTCCATGTATGTTTCCAATCGTCGGCCGGCATTGTCACCGCTATCGTCAACCCGAGGCTGCCGGCCTGGCTAAAGACCGTGATTAAGATCAAGACAAGGAGGTACTATGCAAAAGCGGACGATCGGGGTTGTGTTAGAGAGCGACGTTGAGTATGGAGTTGCGGTTTTTGAGGGTATTCGCGCGGCACTGGATAAATTGCCGGAGTGGGAGGTGGTGCCAGTCACGCAGGCGCAGCAGGGTTTGCTGAGCCGTTTACTTGAGGCAAGGCGGCTGGACGGGATTATCGCACCGGTCATGAGTGACCGCTGGGTGCAGAGTCAAGGTGCTCCGGTGGCTGCTTTGGTCAACATCTCAAATATCTCCAGGGTTGAGACTCTCAGCTCAGCGGTGGTTGACGACCGGATGGCAGGCGTGTTGGTGGCGCGTCATTTTGCGGAGATGGGTCTGGCGCGGGCAGGGGTGGTCTTTGAGCGGGCGGTTCACGCCTCGGTTTTGAGGAAAGAGGGGTTCTGCGCGAGTTTGGCGGAGCATGGGGTGCAAGTGGAGCTGCCAACCGTGCCGGGAGGGTACAGCTATGAGGTGGAGTGGGAGCATTGGCTACGCGGAGTGAAGGGGGAGATGGCGTTGTTCGGGACAAGTGATCGTGTGGTGCGACGCTTTATGAATCTTTATCGCAGGCTTCAGGGTGAGTTGCAGGTGCGGGTTGGCGCAGTGGCAGGGGTGGGCGACTCTCTGGTTGAGCGAGCGCTTTCAGGGATTGATCTGAGTTCAGTTGTGTTGCCGGCAGCGGCGGTGGGGAGAGCGGCAGTCGGGTTGATGCAGCGGCTGCTGGATGGAGACAGGCGGCCGGTGCGTTGTGAGGTTGCGCCAGTTGAATTGATTGTGCGGCGATCTTCCGCTGCCGGGCGCACCGGCGATGAGTTGGTGGTCAAAGCATTGGGGTATATTGATCGGATGATCGGAGTACGGTTTTCAGTGGATGAGTTGGCTGTTTTTGCCGGAGCTTCGCGTCGTAAACTTGAGATGCGTTTCCAGGGCGAGTTAGGGGTGGCGCCTGCCGCGTATATCAGGGAGCAGCGGCGTGTGCTTGCCGAGCGACTTTTAACAGAGAGCACGCTGACCATCCGCGAGATCGCGGCGCGTTGCGGGGCAGGTTCGCCGCAGGCCTTTACCACGCAGTTCAAGGAGTTGCATGGCGTGCCGCCGGCGGCGTTCAGGGCTGGTGGAAAAAGGTGAGAGCGGATTACGCCTGCTATTCGAACCACCTCAGCCCAGCATGCAGCGATAAACCCGAGCCGCAGTTTCAACCTGCTTGAAATCAATGGACTCGTCAAACGTATGGGCTTTAGCCAATTGTCCGGGGCCGAAAATCACTGTGCTGCAGCCCGTCTCCTGCAAAAGGTTGGCATCAGAGTGGCTTTTAAACGGAGCGGGGTTTCTCGGAAGCCCGAGCTTATCAAGGGCGGATAGAACCATTTGCGCCATACCACTCTGCGGATCAGTGCAATAGCCGTCGGCCAGAGTCGGAAAATCAATTTCATAGCGGGAGGCCCGGCTGTTGGCCAGCCACTGACCGGCAAAAAGCCGCATTTCCTCAGCATAAGCCACCGCGTTGAAGCCTGGCGGCAGGTGCAGGTCAAGGCTCGCTGTACAGCGGTCGGGCACGGCAAAGCCGGATTCAGCACTGTGCAGGTCGCGAATATTTAGGACCGTATCCGGTTCGTTGTTTTCAATCCGGGTCTCTACCTCCAGCAGAAACCGCAGCAGTGCGCGGATGGCGTTGGTCTCGCGATCACTCATCGCAGCATGGCGGCGGTAGCCAAACACGCGGATGATCATTTCGACATACCCGTAGTGGTTCAGGCAGGGAGTAAGATCAGTTGGTTCAGCCACCAGTGCGCGCTCAAAGTCGCCGCTTTCCAGTAAAGCCCGCGTTCCATCCCCGGTTTCTTCCTCGCCAACCACCAACGCCAATGCCATGTCATCGGAGAGTACTCCAGCCTCATGCGCACAGGTAAACGCTTCAATCAGCGCGGCGCAGCCGCCTTTCATGTCGGCTGTGCCGAGACCGTAGCAGAGACCGTCGCGTTCATTGAAGCTGTACTGTTCAATGTCAAAGGCGGGAACTGTATCAATATGACCCAGGAAAAGCGTTCGCGGCTGATCGCCGGCGCAGATGATCAGGTTGGATCGAGTTTCGTCCACCTGTTGGCATCTGACTGGCAGCCCGCGTTTGTTTAAAACTTCGAGGAGAAAAGCGGTGATCTCCTCCTCCTTGTTAGAGGGGCTGTAGATATCAACCATCTCCCGGAACAGGGAAAACAGGCGATCACGCTGAAATGTGGAATCAGGCATCAGGTATCCTTTTGTAGGTTTAAAGTCATGTAAACGTGAGCGGTCGGGTTTTCGAACCCCTTGTCATGGAAGAATTCAAGTGCCGCCTTGTTGTCAGCCTGCGTGTCAACCAACAGCATGCGCACCCCTTTGCTCGCAACATCCTCCCGAAAGCGATCAAACAGTCGGCTGCCGACCCCCATCCGGGCATACTCTGGGTCAATGCCGAGCCAAAGCAGATGGCCATAGTTCCAAGCTGACCGCGCTTTTTCGATGGTTGTGCCGATCGCGAAGCCAACAACCTTGCCTTGTGTTTCCGCCACCAGCAGCAGCTCTGAATCGCCGTTAAACAGGGTGGTCACCTCATATTCATCCCAAGTCCGGTACAGGTTGGGCACTGCCTGGGAGGTGAATACCTTTTCACCAAGATGAAAAATTGCAGCCAAATCATCAATGGTCGCTGTTCGAATATCAATTGTATGAAAATCACTCATTATTTATCCTTGTGCAAGCAGGCAGCCAGAATTCAGAGTTCAGAATTCAGAGCACTGCCCTGGTTGCGGCTGTAGCTGATGGCGTAGAGGCCGACTGCAACCAGCAGCAGGCCAATGGCCTGGCTGATTGAGAGCGGGCCCACGGCGGCGCGCGGGTCACCACGTAAAAACTCAATCAAAAACCGCATCACCGCATATGAGATCAGGTAGAGGCCAGTGATAAAACCGCGTTTTTTCCAGTTTTTAGGGTAGAGTTTAAAGAGCACCGCAAAGAGGATTAAATTTGCAGCGCATTCAATCAGTTGGGTTGGGATCACCGGCAGACTTTTTAGCGCAAGCTCGTCCAGCAGCGGAGGCGTTGCATAGACCTGTTCGTACCAGGCGGGGCTATGTTTGGGAAAGCACACTCCGAGGTGACTATCCGTAACCTTTCCATAGCAGCAGCCGTGCATGAAGCAGCCAAAGCGTCCGAAGGCGTGTCCCAACGGCATGGCGGTAAGTAGCACATCGGAGAGCGCGAAGAGGTTGATTTTTTTTACTCTGATATACACTGCCACAAAGATGGCGGCCGAGATAAACCCGCCGTAGAACATTAGGCCGCCTTGATCAAAGCGAAAGACCGATATTGGATGGGATGCAAACTCCAATTTCCAATGTTCAATCACATAGGCCACTCTGGCGCCGATTACGCCTGTGAGCATCAGCCCTGTGAGCACGGATGTGACCTGCTCGGCATTTTGGCCGGAGCGCTTGCATAACCAGAGCGCCACCTGCCATGCCGCCAGAAATCCCAGCGCCATGCAAAGCCCGTAAGAGAAGATTTTAATGGGTCCTATTTCAAGTAGTAGTGAGTGCATAATTTTCCTGTTGCGGGCTTCGCAAGCTGTGGTTGTCAAGTAGCCGGGCCATGGACAAGCCTCTTTAGTCGCTTAGGCGACTGGAAAAAACAACGCAGCGCGTTCATTCCACTCCGACAAAGTTAACGACAAAGTTTACACTTGCACCGCAAGGTCGTCCGGGCGGCGCGGTGGAGGTTGCGCCCTACCGCTGCGGTCAACGGTGCTGTGCGACGATGTTGACCGGCGATTGGGATCATGCGGTAAATTGTCCACCAGCATCGTCGCCGCTATCGTGAACCGGAGGCGAAGCTGAACTCTCGTAGCTCCGATTTCCAATCGGACATCTCCGGTTGGAAACCGGAGCTACGTTACTCCCGCACCAAAGGCGCGACCTCTTCACTCCCGCATTTCTCCATTCCACGCTGAGCGCGAACCGATGTACTGAGCGCTTGCTGTGCTATGGGGCGGCATGCTTATTCGAGCGGCGCGATCGCCTCAACCTCGCGACGCATGCGCGCAAGGTCGTCGGGCACGATCTTCAAAGCGCCGGCACCAGCGTTTTCGATTGCATTCTCATATTTTCTAGCACCGCAAAGCGCGACGGTTACGCCGGGCTGCGCGATTGTCCAGGCAATCACCAGTTGCGCGAGCGTGCAGTTATACTGTTGTGTCAGTGGTTCCCACGCTGAGAGTAGTTTTATAACAAGCCTGCGTTTTTCCGGGGCAAACCAAGAGAGCTTGTTGCGGAATGACTCAGGATCAACGCTTGTTTCCATACCGATCTTGCCGGTCAGAAGTCCTTGCTCCAGCGGGGAGTAGGCCAGCACTGCCAGGTTGTGCTTGCGGCAGTAGGGCAACAACTCCTTTTCGATCTTCCGATCAAGCATGCTGTAACGCGGCTGGTTGCTTACGATCACGCCTGCGGCGAGATATTCATCCATCTGCTCAGGTGTGCAGTTTGAAACGCCGATTTCGCGAATTTTGCCCTCATCGCGCATTGACATCAAACAAGCCATGGTCTCCGCAATCGGGGTCTTAAGAGGTTCACTCGCCTGAGCATGGGTCTGATAAAGATCAATTGTTTCAACATTCAACCTGCGCAGACTACTCTCAAGCTCAAGCCGCAAAGTGCGGGGCTCTAGACAGCGCCGGACCGTTTTACCGTCCTGTACGAAGTGAACCGGCCCGCTCTCGTCCCCCCACCACAGACCGCATTTGGTGGCAAGCACCACCTGGTCGCGCCTGCCGCGGATCGCGCGTCCGACTACCTCTTCGCTGCGACCAAACCCGTAGACTGCCGCTGTGTCAATCAGTGTCACCCCGGCATCGATTGAAGCCTGTATCGCGCGGATTGATTCGTTGTCATCCACTTCGCCCCACCAAGGGCCGCCACCGATCGCCCATGCGCCGAGCGCAATTGCTGAGACCTTTAGATTGGAATTGCCCAACTCTCTGTATTGCATGATATCTCCTTTTTTGAATTAAACAACCATCCTTTGACCACCGATCATTTTTTCGGTCAAACCGTTCTGCGATGAGTTATTAAATGTACCATTTAATCAGGGCATTGTCACTGTTGCTTCCAAAAGATTATGAAACCTTACGGCGTGCTTTTGGCGAACAACCGCCTGGCATCCGCTAATTGCTTCATCCTCCTTCGCCAAGGCTACGGCGGACATGCTGGAAGCAACCCTACACCCCAGGGCGCGCTTTTCACGAGCCTGTAGCAAAATGCCGCTCTTAGAGCGGCTACTACACCGAACCACAACCCTTGCACTGCGCCGTGCAGCGCATGTGTAGCAGTCGCTCTACGTGCGACATTGGTTGACGATGCTGTGCGACGATGTTGGCCGTCGATTGGGAACATGCGTGGGCTCGTCAACCAGCATCGTCGCCGCCGTCATCAACCGGAGGCGCGGCTGACCATACTGCGTAGCCTTTCACTTGCGTGCCGCCCGTAGTCGCCCGCAAAGCGGACGACTTCCTTGACCCGCGCCTCGGCTTTCAACCGGACATGTCCGATTGAAAATCGGAGCTACGTTGCTCCCGCACAAAAGACGCGACCTCTTCACTCGCGCACTCGCGAACTTTTCCACTCCGCTCCCCGCGCGGATCTAGGCCCTACCCAACAGCCATGCCGATTGTGAGCAGAATACCGAAGAGCAGGTGGGTCTGCACCGAGACTATCACCAGACTCTGGGCCTCCGCATGCTCAGCTCCGGGTTGAAAGGTGGTCAGGCAGGTTTCACAGACCTTGAAACTCAGCGGCGCGGCCAGCAGCGCCAGCAGGCTCCAGAGCGGCAGCACGCTGAAAGCCACCCCGACGACTACGGCAATATACGCTGCCACGTGCAGGATGCAGAAGAGCACTTTGCCATATGCAAGTCCCAGCATGGAGGCGGTTGTCCGGATGCCGGCGGCGGCATCGCTCTCGAAATCACGCAGATCATTGCCATGCAGGATAACCGCCACCAGCGCGGAGACTGGCAACGAAACCACCAAGGCTGTCCATGAAAGCGCACAGGTGTGCGCATAATACGCTGCCATCACCATCACTACACCCATCAGAACAAAAACCGCTGGAACACCCAGCCCAATGTATTTGTATTTGGTGCCAGTGGTATAACAAATCACCCCCAGCACACCGGGCACTGCGAAATAAAGCAGGTTCCAGCTGCTCAAAGCCGCGGCCCAGAGCCCTAACAGCGCACCCAGTGCTGTGAAAATCAGCGCGGAGGTCAGAACCTCCCAGGGCTTGAACTGACCATTGATCAGAATTACACAGGTCACCTTTTTTTTGCGCAGGTCCACCCCGGAGCGATAATCGCCATAGGTGTTGAGCAGGTTGACCGCCACTTGCAGCGCCCACCCGCTGAGCATCGTCAACGTGAAAATATTCCATGAGAAATGCCCGCTCCGGTAGGCGCAGGCGGAACCCACCAGAACCGGGATGGTCGCTGCTGTCAGCGACCAGAGGCGCAATGATTTAATCCACTCTTTAAATCGCATATGTTTGAATCCTTGCCTACAACTTCGACTTTTCTAGTGACGTGTCACTAGTCGTACATAACTGAAAACCACCGTTGTTTGATTAGGATTGCGATTAGGACTGTGAGTAGGAGGGATGCACATCCTAATCACAATCTTAATCTCAAACCTTGTCTTTTTCGCCCACTTGGTCGCAGTAACCAGGTTGTTTTTCTCAGCGCATGTGTAGTAGTCGCTCTATGAGCGACACCGAACGACAGATCTTGCAAGCGGCTTGCAATCCGTCCTGCGCAGCACTGTAGCCGCGGGCCGTGACAGCCGGGGTAGTGCTTTTATGGCCAATCGTCAAGCGTTCCGACTCGCGAAGCACCACACTTGCAACCGCCGGCGCGTTCACGGCCCGCGCCCTACAGCTTCGACCTGCCTGTCACTCGGCTGGCGCGTCCCTCCGGCACGCACTGCAGTGACGACTAAGTGTCAGACACTGATTTCACTATCTAACGTGGGAGGGGCTTCCAGCCCCTCTGAGGCTGCCGAGGGGCAGGATGCCCCTCCCACGTTGCCCATAACCTGCCCATTTTGTCGAGTTACTTCATCGTTTTTCGGCTATCCCTCTCACTGCACGCCCGCGCCGGGCAGGGCGCCCTGATCCGGAGCCACTACAAACAGCCCGCCATCCGGGTTGCCGGCTGCCAGGATCATGCCTTCGGAGAGGCCGAAGCGCATCTTGCGCGGTGCCAGATTGGCGACCATCACCACTTGGCGGCCCACCAGTGTTGCTGGATCGTAGTGCTTTTTTATGCCAGCGAACACCTGGCGCGGCTGATTATCGCCAATATCCAGCTGCACGCGGATCAGCTTGTCCGCCCCTTTGACCGCCTCAGCCGCGAGAATCGTGGCCACCCGCAGATCCATCTTGGAAAAGGTGTCAATATCAATGGTCGCTTTGACCGCCGCGATGCCGGGTGTGCCGGTGGCGGCAGCCGGGGGCGCGGTATCTTCGCGACTTGCCTCAACCATCTGCGCCACAGCCTCTGGCTCCACCCGCTCGGCCAAGTAGGTGTAGGGCCCTATCGGGGTGTTTTCGACATCCTTGAAAAGGTCTGACCATTGATAGGGCTCTTCATGGAAGAGAGCTGCCACCTGCGCGGCGTACGCGGGGAGAACCGGAGTCAGATAAATGGCCAGGATGCGGAATAGATTGAGCACTGAGGTCATGACACTGCGCGCCGCCTCCGGATCACTCTTGATCAACAGCCATGGCGCGGCTGTGTCAAAGTACTGGTTGGCCAGATCAGCCAGGGCTCGGACCTCGACCATTGCCTTGTTAAAATCGCGAGCTTCATAGTGTGTCGCAATCCGCTCTGAGCGGGAGCGGGCCTCTTCGCAGAGCTGATGCCCGGCAGGCTCCATCACGCCGCAGACGCCATCGAGCCGTTTGTGCAGCATCTGGGCACCGCGCGAGGCCAGGTTGGTGATCTTGCCAACCAGATCAGAGTTGACCCGGCCGATAAAGTCGTCGATATTGAGGTCAATATCATCGGCGGTGCTATTGAGCTTGCAGGCATAGTAGAAACGCAGATCCTGGGCTTTTAAGAAATCCAAGTAGGTGCGTGCCTTGATAAAGGTGCCCTTGGATTTGCTCATTTTCTCGCCATTGACAGTCAGGAAGCCATGCACAAAAATCTGATCCGGGGTTTTAAAGCCAGCGACCTTGAGCATGGCCGGCCAGAAAAGAGAGTGAAAACGCACAATATCCTTGCCGATAAAGTGATAAAGCTCGGCCTCCGGGTTCTGCCACCAATCATCGAAGCTTTCGTTGTTTTGATTACACCATTGGGTTAGCGAGGCCATGTAGCCGATCGGCGCGTCCACCCAGACATAGAAAAACTTGCCGGGGTGTCCGGGGATCTCAAATCCGAAATAGGGCGCGTCGCGCGAGATACACCAGCCGCGCAGGGGCTCATCAAACCACTCCAGCAGCTTATTGGCAATCTCAGGCGCGGTGTGGGCGGGAATCCAATCCTTTAAAAAATCGCGCGACGGCTCCAGCTCAAAGTAGATGTGCTCGCTATCACGGGTGATCGGAGTGTCGCCGCAAAGTGTGCAGCTGGGCTCATGTAGCTCTTCAGCATGATAGGTTTCGCCGCAGGTATCACAGGAGTCGCCATACTGATTTTCAGCGGCGCATTTGGGGCAGGTACCTTTCACAAACCGGTCGGGCAGAAACATCTGGTCTTTGGCACAGTAGAAGCGCGCCTTTGTGTGCAAGGTGATGGCGCCACTCTCCTCCATGGCCTTGAAGATTCTCTCACTCAGCTCGCGGTTCTCCTCGCAGTTGGTTGAACCATAGTGATCGAATTGTATCTGGAAATCTTCAAAATCTTTGACATGCAGCGCATAGCTGCGCGCAATCAGCTCCTCAGGGGTGATCCCTTCATTGCGGGAGCGCACCATGATCGGCGTTCCATGGGTGTCATCCGCGCAGATATAGAGGCAACTATGACCGCGCATCTTCTGGAAACGCACCCAGAAATCGGTCTGCAAATACTCCACCAAATGCCCGATATGGATATCGCCATTGGCATATGGCAGGGCTGCTGTAACAACTATTTTGCGCGTTTTTTCTGATGTATTTGTTATGTTTGGCATAATTTTTACTACTGTTTTTTGACCTGGTGACTTGGTGACCTGGTGACTTGGTGGCATTGATTCCTGACTCCTGAACCCCGTATAATACCCTATTTCTCAGGTTTCAGCCACACACAATTGAGCCAGGGGTATTTCCAGCACTGGCTGTTCAGCTGCCTGCCAGCGCTCTTCAAGCGCAGCCACCGAACAGCTCAGCTCGCCCAGCCCCAGAGTCTGGATGGATTCGCCGTGGTTCATCATGGCATCGACAACCTCGCCGGCGCTCAGCTTGCTGCTGCAGCGGCAGAGCAGGAACTTACCGGGCTGATCAGCCACCTCTGCGATAATGTGATGCTCGACCAACTCACCCAGAATCTGGGTGACAAAGCGGTGCGGCACGCCGTTATCATGCGCATAGCGCTCGGCATCAAAGGCACCGCCGCCCTTTTGCTGTGAGGCGCGCACACTCTCAGCGCAGAGCGTGATAGCCATCAGCAATCGCGCCCGCATACTGGCTTCGTCGGCAAAGAGTTCGAGCATATAGGTGTCGCGGTTCTGGAGCGCGAAGGAGATCTCTGAGCCCAGCAGAATGATCTGCCAACTGGTATTAACCCACAGCAGCAGAATCGGCAGCACTGCAAAGCCGCCGTACAGAGCGCTGTACCGTGCAATACCGACCTGCAGCATGGTGCAGAGCTTCAGCCAGATGCCGAACAGAATCAGGGTCACCAAACCACCCAGCAGCGCGGGTAGCATTTTAACGCGCGCGTTCGGCATAAAGCCCAGCAGAAAAGAGAAGGCCAGTGTTCCGCCCACACTGGAGATCACGATCTTTAAAAACTGGGAGTCCAAAAAAAGAGAGAGGTTGCTGGACGCGCTCTTGCCGAGTAAATTTTGTGTTACTGAGCTGACCATCTGAACCACGGGAACTGTTGACACGGCAGCCAGCAAACAGGGAAGGATCACAATCGCGCAGAGATAATCCGCGAACTTACGCACAAAGGTGCGCGATTTTTTAACGCCCCAAATCTGATTGAAGCTGCCCTCAACCTTGCCCAGCACGCCGATTACCGACCAGATCAGCAGGATTCCTCCTATCCCGCCCAGCTTGCCGAAATCAATTGTGTTGACCTGTTCAAAGATCTGGTCAACCACCTCCCGAAATTGATGGGTGAACGCAGAGACAAACTCCGGCTGGACAACGCTCTCTGCCGGAGCTTGTTTCTGCTCTTGAGCCGGCACCTGCTCATGTGCGGCGACCTCCTTGACAGCGCTCTGCTCAAGGCCATGCACCAGCAGATCAATCCTGCTGTCGATCTGAGCCCGGATCACATCCGCGTTGCCCAGTGTTCGGGCCAATGCCAGCATCAGCACCAGCACCGGCACAATCGAAATCAGTGAGAAGAGCGTCAGTGAAGAGGCATGCAGCGCGCACTGGTTGCGCCGAAAGCCATCTGTCACTAAAGTCAGCACCTGCAGGAGCTTGACCAAACTCCTGGCTATCCAGGATTTGTTATGCAGCGACATCTGCCACATGCCGCGCTGAAGAAACTCCAGTACGCGTTTAAGGATCGATTCACTCCTCTTCTGTTTCATAATTACCTCACAGCGGCTTAACAACAATGGCAACCGGATCAACCGGACAAACATACTGGCAGGAACCACAGCCAGTGCACAGCGCTCCATCCACAACCAGCGTACTGGTCATATTCACAGGATCCCACTCCAGATCTAAAGCACGATATTGACAGACATTCAGGCAGGCCCCGCACTCTTTATGCAAAGCCAGCCGACAGGTTTGATTGTCCACGGCTGCCACTCCCATTGGCCGCTCGTGTTTGTTTTTAACCGTAAATCCAGGAATCGCGCCGCTCGGACAAACCTGCCCGCATTGGATGCAGGAGGGCTGACACTCCCCGTATCTGAAATTAATCTCAGGCGCCAGTAAACCGGCAAATCCTCTCTCAGTTCCGCTCTGCTTTATAATCCCCTCAGGGCAGGCGCGCGCGCAGGCGCCGCAGCGCGCACAAAGCGAGAGGAACTCCGCCTCTCCCTTTGTGGCGGGCGGACGTATCAAACGGTTTTCACAACTGGCCCGAGCCGGATCTAAGAGCAACCTGTACCCCACACCAATCCCAAGCCCCATAAAGATTCTGCGGCTCCTGTCAAAAGAGCGCGAAGGATGCGCGGAAACTTCGCCTGCAGAGCGCCTCCGTAATTTGATCCAATTAAGCGGGCTGAAAACAACGTCCTGCATGGCACCCAGCGGACACAAGCGGCCGCACCACAGCCAGGGAGCAGCGGCGGCCATGATTACCATCACCGGGAAAGCCATTGCACCTATTTTTTCCCAGTGGGTCAAGTCATGTCGTACCCAGCCAAAGGCGCCTGAAAAAATCGCCAAGGGATCCAGAACAATAAAAAGCGGAAACCCCATCATAGCCGCACCCAATCCAATAAACAGAAACCAGAGCCCTAGTGGAGGAACCCTTGCAACCCAGCCCCTGGTGGGGAATTGATTGCCAACTGCCTCGAAACAACTGCCAGCCGGGCATATCCAGCGGCAAAAAAATCGCTTTTTAAAGATCACAACTAGGAAAATCAGAGCCGCTGGCAGCAGTATTATCGAGAAACCGCCGGTCACGAGAGCCATAAGTGCCAGAAAAAGGCTGCAAGCCGGCACTAGCGCATGCAGGTGTGGCGGCCTACTAGCACTCCATGTGATCGCGACAAAACCGATAAGAAATAAAGCTCTTATTGTCCAGCGAAAACTATTGTTTTTTGTAATCTCAACAATGGTTGCCTTGTTCTTCATTGAGATGCCTAACTCTCTTGGGACCAGGAGGCCAGCTTCTCGCCGATAAACGCGACGCAGCGAGCGTGCATCTCCTTATCTCCCAACTCGGGTGAGAGCAAAGCACCGCAGCCAATGCGGATCGGTTTGGATGGATCGACCTCGCCAAAATCGCGGATGAGCTTGCCAGTGCCAAGAAAGTCGGTCTTGACTGCGATCGGCACCACCGGCACCCCGGCACGATAAGCCAGCTTAGCACCGAGGGAGTTGAATTTTTTCGCAGTAAACTCTGATTGGCGGGTGCCTTCCGGAAAAAGCAACACCGAGTGTCCACTTTTAATCCGTTCCGCACCGACCTGCAGCACGGTCTGTAAATCCTGCCGCGCGTTTTTGCGCGTGACACCAATGCACCCCAGCCGTTTAAAGGCCGCGCCCATCAGGAAATTTTCCGACAAGGTATCCTTGAGCACGATCGCAAGTTTATTGAATGAAAGTAGGGTCACAGGCAGCAGCATGGTTTCCAGTGTACTCATGTGGTTGGAGACGTAAACAACCGGCCCGTCATACGCTGCCCGCTCCTGGAAGCCTTCAATGATCAGCCGACCACGGATCTTCTCAGCAAAAACAATCGCTGAAAAGGTGTAGGCAGCCCACTTCTCATAATCAAACTTGCCGAAAACCTCTTGGATCATGCACCTTGAACACAGGCCGATAACTGTCAGCGCATAGCGGAAAGAGTTAAACTGCGAGACAGAGGGCGGTTTTGCCCCCTCTCGAATTGCTGTCTGGTACTCACCGTGCTCTCGTAAGATACTTTGAAATTCTTTGTAGTTACGCATAATGTTACTTATATTAACAGAACATGGAGCGACATAAAAGCGAAGATTTAGCTGTTTGCAAGCCTTGGGCAGCATCTGTGAATCCATAAACAACACAGGCGGGACGCCTGTGCTACTTTAAAACATCGATGTCACTTCCTTTTGCCCCATTTTAAATGAAATTCTATCTGCAAGCAGGATGCTTGCACTACTTCATTGTCACTTTCAATTCAATTCCATTTAAACTTATTTCTTCGAGGACCTTTGCGCTATTCACAATTGGCGGCTTCCTGACTCTGATGGCGATTCTCTATTCTTGGCACCCGCCGGATGACCAAGTGTTCGATTGGTGACAGATTGCAGAGGCAAACAAATCTTCCACCGAAAATAAACGCTTGTCAGCATTCATGCGAAAAGCTTCAAATACTATGGACATTGCTTGCGTTATTCGTTCATCAGTGCCTTTTTGATCTAATTTGGCTAGTGCAGCTAGTATTATTGATGGCATATCTTTGTGCATGAATAGTACGTTTTCCATTTTTCTATCTCCCAATAGATGTTGACCAAGATGTCTGAACCGTGACGGTTTCACGACACTCAAATTTTAATTCGGACTTAAATGGATCCTGAAACATTGTATGAAAAGGTTTTTCGGCAAAATTGCGAACTACAAACAGAAAAAATCGTTCTCTGAATAATTCAGCAATTTTATATTCTTTGCTGGTTAACAATATCGTTCCCGTCTGAGCGGTCATACCTTTAACCTCCACTGCGAGAAAAGTGCTTGTGTTTGTCTGCATTCTATAGTCGAAGCCACAACCCAATGCAGTCGTGTTGATCAATTTACACTCTTTAAAAGGCGGCACAGTTCTGTAAACCGACTCAAAGTATTTCTCTGCTGCTTGGCCTGTTATTAATCGTTTTGCAAACGTCCCAGATTCCGATACATTGATTTGGTCTTCAATACTTTCAAGATCTCCAGCAACAGATATTTCGGCTTTTATCAAATCAGAAAATTCTTTAACGTTCATTTCTCCGTATTTTTCCATTAAAGATTTGCAATGCTCCCGAATCGGCCTTTTGTGCCACCCTTTGCGCGGGTTAGGAAAAAATGGATCAAACTCGTCGCGGTAGTTCTTAAGAGATGCTGGACTTGATTTAATACTCAATGCGAGCACATTAAACGCTTCTGAGAAAGTACTAAAACCCAATACATGCAACCCCTCCTTATCAAATTTCGATAGAAACAAACCTGCAAGGATGAGTTTTTCGCGTGTGGATAGTAACTTCATCAATTAAGACCTATTTGAATGCGACAGTCACAGATGTAGTAGGTTGGTAAGGGAAACCAGCAAATAACACATCATGGGAGGTAATGTTATTGGCATCATATTTGTCATAGCTGAAACTATATCATGTAGCGTGTATTCATCTCAACCCTCTTCTTTATTCTCAAAGAATCCATTCGCGTTTTTCGTAACTCCCTAACAATCCGATTTAGAGCAGCCTTCCTCCTTCGCCAAGGCTACGGCGCGACAAGAAAGGCTGGACAACAAACCTTACGAAGCAGCAGTTTGTTGTTCACGCTTCAGCGTGCTCTTTGTGCTCTAACCGGTTATTGAGAGGTTACTGTTTTTATAGTTAAGAACAACGCAGCCCGCCCTCAGTGCCTCAGCATGGCACGCCGTAGCCTTGGCGTAGGAGGGTGCCTCAGTGGCAAAAAATTGGGTGGCCATTATCCCAGATATGCGCCTTGGGATTTGAGAACTCGCTGAAGCTCCTGTATTGGGAGATTCCGGGAAGTCACGTCGCCTTTGGCGGCCAGGGCAGCGGCCACACCGGCGGCCTGACCGGTTACCACGCAGACCGGTATCAACCGCACACGGTCAATCAGATCAGGCGCAACCGAGATACAACGACCGGCGACAATCAGATTATCAATCTCCTTGGGCAGCAAGCTCCCATAAGGAATGGCAAACTCAGGGTGTTTAAAACTGTCATCGCCCGAAACAGCCACTGTGTCATCATATTTTGTGTTGATGATTGCGGCTTTTTTACTAATTTTCTTAACGCCATCCAGCAAGCGGGTGGCCCGTACACCAATCTCGGTGCAGGTACTCAGCAGAAACACATCTTCATATCCCGGGGTTTGGCGCATGCGTTCAACATAGTTCCACGCTGACTGACGGTGCATCATCTCGATCTTGGAGATCTCCCGCACATCCAGACCATTGCCTCTGGGCCCAAGATTATTGACCCAGCGAGTAGATTTAAGTGGTTCACTAGATCCTAAATTGAATTTTTTATCCTTAGGGGCCTTACTACCGTCAATCCGATCGACATTTCCAATCCGGTAGACAAAGCCCATGCCATGCGATATCTGCTCATAATCCGCACCCGCGTGATGGTAAATATCGCCATCACCAGAGGCATCAACCACGTTTTTCGCAATAATGGCCTGGCGCCCCTCTTTGCTTTCAAAGATTACTCCCTGAAGCGCGCTGCCGGTTTTTATGACATCCACCCCCCAGGCGTGAAAAAACATATCGACTCCGGCCTCTTGAATCATCTCATCCATCAGCACCTTGGCGGCTTCCGGGTCAACGGTCGGCTGATAACCGTTCCGCCCCTTTGACGTAATCGCATTCGGCCCCATCTTCTCCAAGCGCTGCAGAAACTCCTCACAGATGCCGCGTGTCACTAATTTATACTCACCACTGGACTCCCTAACACTGGTACCTATTACAACCAGCACAATCCCGTTGGTCCACAGCCCGCCGAGAGAGCCTCTACGCTCCACCAGCGCTGTTTTGGCACCGGTGCGCGCCGCTGCCACAGCCGCGGCAAATCCGGACGCGCCGCCGCCAACCACCACCACATCCGCCTGATGAAAAACAGGGAGCTCACGGGCCGGCTGAATCACCTTGCCGTCCTCCATGTAAGGCGAGGGCGGATCAACAGTTGTCTTGCCGATTTTATTAATCCTGCTGGCAAACCCCGCCCGTTCAGGGTCACCGTCAGTTGCCTGATCAGCAAATCCGCGTGTGGCTGCCAGGCTCAGCCCGGCCACACCGCCTATGCCGAGGTTTTTAAGCAGGTTACGTCTTGAAATTGGTTGTTTCATTTTCATCGATCCTTTTTGTTACCATTCACGTTGTCATGACAACCGGAAACTTGATATCTCAAAGTTAAAAGTTATTTAATGATACAAGAACGCAATAACAATGTCTAATATAACTTAATCCTGGCTGCGTTTGTTTTTTGACCTGGTGACCTGGGGAGCTGGTGAAATTGCTGGCTGATCTCGACTTTGATGGCGCTGGCCTGCAAGTTAGGCTCTGAAGAGCGCGCCCATTTTTTTGCCGAGCAGCAGCGAGCTGCCCACAATGGTGACGCTTAGAAAGACCATGGCCCAGACTCCCAGCGCGGCTGCCAGGTAGCGCCCGATTCCAACCAGCTGGGAGAGCTCGAAAATGGTTTTGGTAATTGGATAAAACTCGACCTTCTGCGCCAGCATCAAGCTGTCGGAGACCTCCAGCATGCTGAAAGCAAAGGCCAGCAGGGTTCCGGCAATCAGGTTGGCCATGATCAGAGGCAGCGTGATCCGCCGCAGGGTGGTCAAGGGCGAGGCTCCCAGGTTGGCACCGGCTTCCTCCAAGGCCACGGAGGTCTGCTGCAGTCCGGCTACCGCTGCCCGCACCATATAGGGCAGACGGCGCACGGCATAGGCGATCACCAGAAAAACGGTTGGATTCTCGCGGATATCCAGCAGGTTGACCAGCCAGGTGTGCTGTGAGAGCCCGGGCAGCGTCACCAAATAGCGGCTGAGCGAGATATACCCGAAAGCCATAACCAATCCGGGAACAGCCAGCGGCACCATGGCCAGCGAGTCGACAATCCCCCGCGCTTTAATCCGGGAGCGCACCACCAGCCAGGCAACCAGCACGCCGATAAAAATATTCAAAAGCACGGCGAGCGAGGAAAAAATCAAGCTGTTGCGAATGGCATTGAGCGTCATGCCATGGCCCAGAGCCTCAGCATAATTGGCTGAGGTGAAGTGCGTTGGCAGCAGAGTCTTGTACCAGGAGCCTGGCTCAGAGAAACTCGTCAGAATCACCCCCATGTGGGGCAATAGCGCCAGGGCGGTCACCAGGATAAACGGGAGCAGAACCCAGAGCCCCTTGAAGCCGGTCAGGTGATGCTGCCTTTTGACAGTGGTGGCTTTTGATTGCATGGCGTAGGCTTTACGGCCAAAGGCCAGGCGGCTCGCACTGTAGAGCGCGACACTGGCGATCAGCACCACGGTCACCAGCGCATAGGGAAACGGGCTGGCGCTGATCTCCTTCAGCTCCTCATAAACCTGCACGGCCGCGCAGCGGGTATAGTTCAGCATTAAGGGGGTGCCCAGCTCAGTGAAACAGGCGATAAAAACCAGCGTGCACCCCGCGAACATCCCAGGCATAACCAGCGGCAGCGTGATGCGGCGGAAGATCGTGAGCGCGCCTGCGCCGAGGTTTTGGGCGGCCTCATCAAGTGCGGGATCGATATTGGCAAGCGAGGCCGAGACATTGAGGTAGATAATGGGATAAAACGCCAGGGCCTGCAGCAGGATGATGGTGAAGTAACGCGACTGACCAAACCAGTCGATTGGGCCGCACCCCAAGAGCGCATTCAGGGCGCCGTAAGGGCCTAAAATCTGCATCAGTCCGATCGCCCCTACAAAGGGCGGCAGCACCATGGGAACCAGCAGTAACGCTGAAAAGAATTTCTGCCCGCGGAAGGTGTAGGTATGGGAGAGCCAGGCAAGGGGAACTGAAAAAAGAACCGCCAAGAAGGTGGAGCCGAGTGCCAACTTGAAGCTGTTCCAGAGCCCCTCTGCATAGATCGGATTTTTAAAGACGCCGGTCAGATACTCAGCGGTAAATTTGCCGTTAACATAAAACCCGCCGCCAACCACCCGCGCTACAGGCCAGATTAGCAGTACGCCGAAGAGCAATGTCAGGAAGCAGAATAAGATCCAAGCGGTGCTGTTTTTAAGCATAAGTGAGCCTTTTATATAAGCGATCAACACCCCTTATGGGGCGCATCAGAAAAACTAATTGCTCTTTCCAATAATTGCTTCATCCGCCTTCTTATCATAAGGCATGACATGTAGAAGCAACACTACACCCCAGGGCGCGCCTTTCATGAGCCTGTAGCAAAATGGCGAAGCCGACCTCTAGCAGCCCCAGTTTATAACCGGAGATGTCCGATTAGAAATCGGAGCTACCTTGTTTATGGCACCAAAGGTGCGCCATGGTGTTTCACGTTCGTTTCGGTTTCCTACAATTGTATCGCGCGTCCTTTGAAAAAATAGGCTAGCAAAAACAGCCTCGATTATCAAGTAGATTGCAATGTTTAAATGCTTTCACTTTCAGACTTGACTCTTTTCAACTCTCTGCGCATACTGAACGTTAATTATTGGTAGTGAAATATTTTAAGGTGGTCTAATGTAGGACACCGCGAAAACATAGAGAGGCGGAAGAGATGGAACAGAAGAGTGTATACGTAATCGAAATGGCGCTTGGGCTGGCCTTAATGGGTCGGAATAAATTGGCGGCAGCGGTTGATTCGCTTGTTGAAAAGGGCGCGATGAGTAAGCAGCAGGCGCAGGAATTTCTGCAAGCCGCACAATCTGAGGGTGCTGAATGCAAAAAGTCGATCGGAGATCAATTTATGAATTCAGCCAAAAAGGTTCTTGGCGAGTTAGGCTTTGCCTCTGCGGACGATCTCGACAAGGTGCACCAGGAGATCATTGGCTTAAAGGCAATGATCAAGCCACCTCATTCCACCGAGGCTTAATTGTATAATAAAATCCGTTGTCAGCATGGCGGCGGGTGCCTGTTCAGTGATTCTATACTGAATCACTCTGTTGTCTGTACGCCTGAGGGCGCACATTACCATCGCACTTGATGAGAACACCTATGCGTCTGACTCGGCTGGGGATGATCCGTCCATATCGAAACGCAAAGCGCCTGCGTCGGATCATCGCTGTTTTTACTCGGTGCGTCTGGGAGTGCCTGCGGGCCAGCGGACGAATTCGCCGTTCAGCCAAGGCCAGTGGCGAGGCTGGCGACTTAAGCACCTGCATTGGGGGAAATCTACGCCAGGCCTGCGAATCTCTGGGGCCAACCTTTGTCAAGTTCGGGCAAGTTTTAAGCACTCGGCGCGACATCCTTCCAGCTGGGATCGCCGCCGAACTCGCGCATCTGCAGGACAGCGTCACGGCCATTCCAACAAAGGCGGCTATCCGCGTTGTTGAGGCTGAATACGGATGCCCGCTGGACAGCGTATTTTCGGAGTTTTCCTCAGTGCCGCTCGGGGCGGCCTCCCTCTCTCAGGCGCACGAGGCTCGTGTGGCGTCAACAGGTGATTATGTGGTTGTGAAGGTGCAGCGTCCCGGAATCCAGGCTGTTGTTGAAACCGATATCGCCATTCTATCCCCCTTCCTGCCCATGCTTGAGCGGCATGTGGAGGAGTTCCGGCGTTTAAACCTGCGCAGTATGGTCGCAGAGTTTTACAAGACGATCCTGATGGAAATGGACTTTAACCGTGAAATGCACAATGGTTTGAAGTTCAAAACCATCTTCACTGACGACCCGACTGTGCGGATTCCAGCCATGCACAAAGCTCTGTGCACAAACAAGGTACTGGTGATGGAAAAGCTCGAGGGGGTCAAGATAGACCAGCTCGATGAGCTGGACCAACGCGGGTATGACCGCGACACACTGTCAAAACGGTTGGTTGCCTTGATGGCTAAGCAGATCTTCGGCCACGGCATATTCAACGCCGATGTTCATGCCGGCAACATAATCGTTTTGCCAGGCAATGTCCTGGGATTATTTGATTTCGGAATGGTGCGGACGATCGATCCAGAGACCCAGCGGTTGATGACGGATATGTTTGTTGCTGTTTTGGCAAAGGATTCGGATCGAATTAGCAGGCTTCTGGCAGCCTATGCCGAATCCGGCCACTGCGTTGATGTCAAGCGTTTGGCCCGGGAGTTACACGAACTGATCGTGTTCTACTATGACCTCCCCCTGGAGGATCTGCGTCTCGATGACCTGCTGGAAGAGGGCATAAGCATTCTTGCAACGCACAAACTGATCGTTCCGCAGCAGGTGCTCATGCTTGGGCGGACAATCGTCATGACGGAGAGCATTGTGATGCTGCTGTCACCGCAAATAAACTTTGTAAAAGAGCTTGCGCCGTATGTGCGAGCGGCAATTCGCTCCCGTTTTTCGCTCTCCAACCTGAGCGGCGGCATTAGTCAGTTCGCGTTGGACAGCGTAGACACCATCAAGGTCCTGCCCGCTGCAATCAATACGATTATGACCAACCTGAGCGAGGGCAAGCAGTCGATTGTGTATCGGCACGAGGGGTTGGAAAAGCACGTTCAACAGTTCAGCCGCATGACAGCGCAGCTGGTACTCAGCATCATGGGCGCCGCCCTTTTCCTGGGCTCGGCCCTGCTTGTAACTTTTCAACCGCAAGGCGGCGGTTCTCTGCCAAGTGCGTTGGGAACAGCCGGGCTGGTTGCAGCCATTCTCCTTTTTACGGGGTTACTGTTTTCAATGTTGCGCAGGAGGTGAGGCCGAATACGCGGCGGATCACGGTCACCAGCATTACAAGCTTCAACTGAAAAACTACGCCCCGTCAACCCTCGTGACGTGCATAAAAACCGCGAAAAAGCAGGGTAGTCGGGCCATTGGAGTGTCCGACCTTCTACCTGACGATAATCACTGTTCCGCCGTTATCACGCAGCACCTTCAATACACCCGTGCCAGAGAAATAAACATCGTTTTTATTCGCAGCTGCACTGGCCGAAGAGCCGTATGTTCCACAGCGTTGCATCTCTCCGTCAATGAACAGATAGCGCACAGACTCGTTCACGCCTGAGGCAAGATCTACTTTTGCTCCCCCGCCGGCCGCAAGGGAGAGAGTTGCCGTATCCGCAATGGCAGCCGAATTCTGCAGTTTGAGTGTGCCGGCATCCACGACGACGTTGGTGCAGTTTTCGCCCAAAGTGCCGACTGCATCCAGAGCCAGAGTGCCTCCACGCACAATAGTGGAACCGCTGAATGAGTTCGCGCCGCCCAAGGTCAGCACTGAATTATTGGCACCCCCCTTAATAAAGGTGATAGCATCAATGATACGGCCTTGGAATATCTCGTTCATCCCAGCCGTCTGCGTGACCGAAAAGGTGCTTTCGTCTGCTGCATGCGAATTCCGCACTAAATTATTGGGGAGTGAAGCCGCAGTGCCGCCACTCCTAAGGCCCCGCACTTCTTGATCAAAACCATTAAGCTCTAATTTTCCTGTGCCTTCAGGGTTGTTGCCAAGCAGCAGCGGTGATCCTTTCGCAATCGGAGAATTCGCCTCAAGTCTGAGCGTGCACCCGTACTGTACGAGAACATCACCAACAAAGTTGTTTGCGGCAGCCAAAACAACAGTGCCGCCGCCATGGCAGTATAACTGACCAGTGCCAATATCAATGCGGTTACTGATAATTATTTCTCTTGAGTCCACACTGAAAACCAGCATTGGGTTACTACTGCCTGCCGCACCGCTGATTTTTCCATTTAGAGTCAGGCGGCCACCGCTGGATGCAATGCGCGCACTGTTTTCAATTTTAATCCGCCCGTTGATCGCATTGTTGCCGGATATATTACGAATTGCACCGGTGTATCCATACTGCTCTGCGCCGGTAATAATGAAATCTTCATCCAGAATAATATCTCCGCTGCTGCCGTTGAGCTGTAGCTGCCCGGTGGAATCCGTATAATAGGAGCCGCTTGTGCCGCCAGCACGCATAACCCGCGTATAGCCAGCCGCCGACCCCAGCGAACTGCTGTTATAAATAGCCAGAATCCCGCCTGCTACAATGGTGTTGCCATCATAACTGTTTGCGCCGCTGAGGCTCAGGGTGTTGATGCCTGCCTTGTATAAGCCCAATGCTCCCTGAGAGGTGTTGCCGATGTTTTCAGCATAGCTGCGATTGCCGCTCCCTGTATCAAAACCAATACAGGCGCCGGCAGCAAAGTTGGTGGTACCCAGAATCATGGCAACCTCAGTATCGGTAACAGTGTTTTCAACTGCCAGGGCCGCATCCGGCCACACAGCGTATGCGCCATCAACATTCCAGCCAGGCAGAGCGCTTGTGAGCGGTATCGTCAGCGCCCCTCCCTGGATAACGGTACCACCGGTGTAGGTGTTGACGCCTGTGAGACGCAAAGTGTTTGCGCCGCTCTTGACCAGCCCGCGCGTATCCGCATGACTGGTAGCATAGGTAAAGTCGCCTTGCGCGGTATCAACTGCCACCAGAGCCCCTGCTGGCGGAACCACTCCCGGGTATGTGCCAGCCCAAAGCGCATCAACGTCATCTGAGGTAAAGCTGGACGCTCCGCCAACGCCCATCCCCAGATTACTGCCCGCATTGGCGGTAATACTGCCGGAACTCGGAATAGAGGCTGGCTGGCCAAATACTAACAAGCCGCTGTTAATGGTTGTGCCCCCGCTGTATGTGTTAGCGCCGTTTATAACCAGTGTGCCTTGGCCGTTTTTAATCAGAGATCCTGAATTGCTCAGCACTCCGTTAAAGGTCGAGTAACTACTCTGCTCAACAGTCAGGGTTGATCCGGCAGGGCCGGTATCGATCGTACCACCTGTCCGGAGAGATTGCCGTTCACAATCAACGAGGGCGAAAACCGGAATGTCCCGTTATTAACGCTCAGCGATCCATGGTTGCTTGCATTGTTCAGTACCAGCGTCCCTCCGTTAACCGTTGTGCCGCCCGTATAGGAGTTTAGGTGGATAAGATTTTGAGTTCCCGCGCCGTTTTTAACATAAGCAATGTTGCCGCTGAAAATACCGTTAAAAGTGCCGCTGCCGCCACTGCTACCCGATGTCAAGGTACTCAAAACTACCGATGAATTTGTAATCACTCGGGTGGACGGAGGCTCGCCTACAACTCCATTGCCGTTGAATGAATTAAAGGCCTGGCTGTAACCAGCCAGGTCAAAGGTGCCGCGGGCCTGATTGCCGCTGGTGAACGGTGAACCGCCAACACTGAGGTTGCACCAGTTGACAAACGCATCCGACACGCCTAACTGCGTAAGATGGTCGGTTTGCACATTCAATGTGCCGAAATTGTTTTCCTTTGAGTTTATGCGCACTAGGCCGGGGCCGTTGTGCAGTTCGAGGCTGCCGCTGTTATTATTAATGGTCGCATTCACATTGACAACCCCGCCTGCTCCGCCAGCCCCTAAAATCAACGCAGTTCCAGATGATGTCCGGGTAAGGGGGGCATTGATATTGAGCGTCGTCCCTGACCCGCCAGCCGTCAGACGCACCCCTCGTCCCTCAATGGTAATTGGTCCAGCGAGTGTATTCGTCCCGCCGCCAGAGTCCACTCTCAACGCTTGGTGCCATGGGTTCCCGTCGCCTGGCCCGACAAAAGTGAGAGGCTCGAGCAGCGTTACGCTGCCCCGCAGTACCAGCTGACCGCCGGTTGAACGAGAGCCGTTTACATAAATAACGGTACTCCCGTTTGTTGTGCCAAGGGCGTTGTCGTTGCTCACAAAGAGCTGCCCGGCATTAACCACTGTCTGGCCTGTGTAGCTGTTGTCAGCAGTCAGGTCAACGCGACCATTGCCGGTTACCGTCAGACCAGATGCACCCTCATCGCTATCACCCACAACGCCTGAAAGAGCAACCCGGCGGGTATCGTCCGGCGAGGTAATCACCAGCTCTTTGTCCTTGCCGATTGTAGATGCGCCACTGAGTATCAATGTACCGCTGCCAGCGTTAAGAATGCCGTTGGCCGAGTAAGCGCCTGCGACCGTTCCGCTGCTCCCGGTATAACGCAGGGTATTGAAAGAAGGTCCCGATCCCCACGTGCCAACACCCGCCAGATCATAGTTCACCGTTCCTGTAACATCAGTGATATCGCCAGCAGTTGCTGCCGCAGCTCCGCCAGCGTAACCCGCCACACTCCCGCCGCTCATGGTTGCATACCGAGTGGCGCTGCCTGTTCCGATGCGCGCCCAAGGAGCGATAACACCGGTAGGGTCATTGACCATCACAGTGCTGGTCACAACACCTGAGCCCTGAACAACTACGGACGATCCATACCCTCTGGTCAGAGTGGAAGCATTGACCGTCATCACGCGGCCAGCGCCTACATTCCAAATCACCCCTGCAAATTCCATCAGCGCCAGATTATTCATGCTCAATGTAAGATCCGCTGTCGCGCTGCTCAGGTCAGCGCCCCTGAAGCCGGTCTGCAGTGTATTGGCCCCATTAATTGTTACCGCGCCGCCCGGATTGTCGATGATCACACCAAGAACACTCACATTTCCGCCCAGCGCGGGGGAATTCGCGCCCAGTACAGTGTTGTTCCACTTGGCAGTATCATTCCAGACTGGTACAGCACCGCCGATCCAGCTGCTGCTTGCAGTTCCACTTGGCAGTATCATTCCAGACTGGTACAGCACCGCCGATCCAGCTGCTGCTTGCATTGAGATTATCTGAGTTATTCGCTTTAACCCGCTCCGCCGCGTCTGATCTGCAAATAACAAACACCGATGCCAATACAATCCATCCACATAATGACTTACGCATACTCTTCTCCAATCTCCACCGTTCACCTTGGCGAGCAGAAAAACTTAGACGTACTTCATCCAAAGTAAACTGATTTTTGATATTTACACAACAAAGATGGTAATAATGGGTAAAACTCCATTACGAGTATAGTGTATGACAAATTTTATAAAATAACACTACATTATTTTGTTAATTTTTGGACTCTTTGATCAGTGCATCCCGGCGTTTGTAAAAAGCATCGATGCTTTTATTGAGTTTAGCTGCCTCCGGGTAGTTCGCCTCTGAGGAGTGCTCGATAAAGGTTTTGAGAGCCTGTTTCTGCTTGGAGTTGAGCTTGGCAGGCGTTTCCAACTCAATGCGCAGGTGCAGGTCGCCGGTGCGTCCGTGGAGCGTGGGCATTCCCTTGTTGCGGAGTCGTAGAATCTTACCGTTGGGAGTGCCTGCCGCGAGTTTGATTCTGGCAAAACCATCAGGTGTGGGAATCTGGACCTCCCCGCCAAGTGCAGCGGTGATCGGTGAAACCGGGACAGTGCAGACCAAATCATCGCCATGTCTCTCAAAAATATCATGCTCCCTGACGTGCAGGACAACATAGATGTCGCCCGCTGGCCCGCCGCGTACTCCGCTTTCGCCTTTTCCTTGTAACCGCAGGCGTTGGCCGACCTCAACTCCCTTGGGAATACGCAGGTTGATGTGACGCGGAGTTTTGACTCTGCCGCTGCCATTGCAGCTCTTACAGGGCTCTTTGATAATACTGCCTTCGCCCCGGCAAACCGGGCAGGGCTGCCGCACCTGAAAAAATCCGTTGCCTGCAACCACAAATCCCTGGCCATTGCATTGGCGGCATCTCTCGCGTCCGCTGCCGCCCGCCGCGCCGCTGCCCTGACAGGTTGAGCAGCTGTCATTGATTTTCAGATCAACGCTGCGCTCTGAGCCGAACAAGGCCTCTTCAAAATCAATCTCCAGGTCAAAACGTAGATCATCACCGCGTTGCGCACCAGTGGAATTGCGCGACTGGCGACGCCCGCCACCGCCAAACATCTCTGAAAAACCGCCGCCAAAGAGAGATTCAAAGATATCCCCGAAGTCGCCGGCATGGGTGAAGTCGCGGCTAAAGTCAAAACCGCCGGGACCGAATGCGGATTTCACCCCCTCGTGGCCGAACTGATCATAACGCTGCCGCTTCTGGGTATCGCTTAAAATCTCGTAGGCCTCGCAGACCTCTTTAAATTTTTCATCCGCTGCTTTGTTGTCAGGGTTGCGATCCGGATGATACTGCATGGCAAGCTTGCGGTAAGCTTTTTTGAGCTCATCCGCTGACGCGGATTTGGCAACGCCCAGCACTTCGTAATAATCTCGTTTTGTAGCCATAAATAATTCTTTTAATATTGAGTCAGTAATGCGGGTGCGCTGCTTTAGTCTGAGACACCCTCTTGTTCGTCATTTTCACCGGGTTGGCCGCTGGAGACAATCACCTGGGCAGCGCGCATCAGATGACCTGAGAGCTTCCAGCCGCAGCGGAATTGATCAATCACCTGATTGGCTGGAACAGTCGGCGAGGGAATATAGGAGAGCGCCTCATGCAGCTCAGGGTTGAAAACCTCGCCTGTGGCCTCAATTCTGGTCAGCCCGTAGCGGTTCAGGACACCCTCAAATTGGTCATGGACCAGCTTCACCCCTTTGCTAAAGGGATCCTCTGGATCGGTGATCTCCGCCAGCGCCAGCTTCAGGTGGTCAACCACTGGCAGGAGATCCCCCAGCAGGCACTCATTGGAGCGTTTCATAAACTCCTCCCGCTCGCGGGCCTGCCGCTTGCGGTAGTTATCAAAGTCGGCCATCAAGCGCAGATATTGGTTTTTGAGTTGAGCGGCCGCCTCTTCGCTAGAGAGTGTCGCCTCTGTCTCTCCCGCGCTGCCTGCGCCGGATTCGGGTTGCTCCGCGTTCTGGGTGTCACTCGCCTCTTTAGGCTCTGGTGCCGCCCCTGTGCCCGCGTTTTCCTCTGAGGAAATCTTTATATCATTTGAGGGCTTTTGTTTTTTTGATTTTCTTAACATCGTTCACATTATCCTTGATATTACTGAACAAACCTAGTTTTTCGTAAAAGGTAAATATCATTTCATAGTATGGGTTTTTAGTCAAGTCCCGGCAACAGTCCCAGCAAAGGATGATAGTTCTTCTCTGTTAGTCAAATTTTTTGTACTATGGTCAGCGAATGATCGGGATAGTACAATAAGTTCAAAGTTGCCACCAATTTCACCGCTGCTTTGTACAAATAATGAGACGCTATTTATGCAGGCTAAATATAGATGGGATTTTACCAAGAGCGAGGGGCAGGACACCTTCAACTTTAGCCGGGAGTTCGGCTTGCCCCCTGCGCTGGCCAGGGTGCTGTACTCCCGCGGCATTGCAACCTGCGAACAGGCCCGCCGATTTCTCTTGCCGAACATCAAACAAGACCTGACCGATCCCGCGTTTTTCCCGGGCATTGCTGACGCAGTGGAGCGTATTTGGTTGGCAATCACCGGAAAAGAACCGGTTATGATCTTTGGCGACTTTGACGTGGATGGGATTGCGGCGGCTGTCATTCTGAAAAAAGCCCTTGCCGCGCTTGGCGCGGATGCATCGGTTTTTCTGCCGCAGCGCAGCACCGAGGGTTATGGCTTCACCCTCAAGGCGCTCCAGCGCGCGCTGCTCGACGCGCAGCCGCAGCCCACGCTGATCATCACGGTTGACTGCGGTATCGGGGCCGTGGCTGAGGTGGCGTGGTTGCGGGAGCAAGGAATTGACGTGATCATCACTGACCACCATGAATGCGCCCCGATCCAGCCCGCGGCAGTTGCAGTCATCAACCCGCACCTGGGGGCGCCGCCCGGAGCGGAGTCGATCTGCGGCGCGGGGGTGGCCTTTAAACTGGCGCATGCTTTGATCCAGTACGCTGCGCAGGAGGGCGTGCAGGTTGAAAAGGGCATCTCTGGTCAGTGGGTGGTTCTCGCCGGGCTTGCCAGTGTGGCGGATGTTGTGCCGCTGACCGGTGAAAACCGACTGTTCGCAGCGAGCGCCATGAAGCTTTGGAGGAACCACGCGGGCGCGGGGCTGCGCCAGCTGATGCTCAGAGCCCAGACAGGGCCAGCAGGCATACCGGATGCTTATACCTTTGGCTTTGTGCTGGGCCCGCGTATCAATGCGGCCGGACGTATGGACTCCGCAATGAAAGCCTATGAGCTGTTGACCACCGAGGACATAGACCTCGCCCGCGGGTTGGCGGCTCAGCTGGAGGGGTATAATGGCGAGCGCCGCGGGATCCAGACGCGTATTCTCAAAGAGGCGCGGGAACAGTGCGGAGTTGCGTCCGGCAGTTGTCAGGATGCGGCCATTGTGGTGGGAGGACTCGAAAATTCAGATGACCCGAAAAACGGTGGCTGGCATCCGGGTGTGGTCGGCATTGTGGCCGCGCAGCTCAGCGAGGAGTCCGGCAAGCCCGCGGCAGTCATTGTTTTTAACTCTGAGGGGGGCGGACGGGGCTCTGTCCGGGCAGGCGCGGGCTATCATGCCCTGCTCGCGCTCACGAGCGCAGCGGAGACTTTGGATGGATTTGGCGGACATGCGCAGGCCGCCGGTTTCCAGCTCAAGCCAGGATGCTTTGAGCACTTTAAAGCATTGTTCTGTCAAGCCTGTGCCGAGCACTCCGGCAACAGCGACACAGCTCCAGCCATCACGGTGGAAGCATGGATCGAGCCGGACGAGCTCTCGCTTGAGATGGCGTCGCAGATTGAGCGGCTCGCGCCCTTCGGCATGGCTAACCGTATGCCGCTGTGGGCCATGCGCGGAGTTACCATTGAGAGCCTCCGCGTGATCGGCAGCCAGGGGGAGCACATGCAGTTTGTCTTGAAAATGGGCTCAAAGCCGAGCGTGCGCGCGGTCTGGTTCAGATGCGGCAATCTCTGCAATATCCTGACAAAGGGCGATGTGGTGGATCTTGTGTTTGAGCTGCTCCAGAGTGATTTCAGAGGCTCGAATGAGGTTGAACTGCGGATTGTGGATATGGCTCTAAGGATAACTTCTTGACAACCGGCCGGAAAGCAAAGCGCGAAGACGGAAGGCTGTTCCAGGGCGGATTATTGAGACGTGACCCTAAAAGTGATAATGGAGTAGTGCAAGCATCCTGCTTGCAGAAAACATTTTCAGTCAAGCTGGAGTAAACTGTTAAAGTCGTATTTTTATCTCTCACCAGAGGCACAGAGTTCTCAGAGCTGTTTCAGAGTTTCCCCAGCAAAGGCTCAAAGGCGCAAAGCTGATGCTCGGCGTTCCCAGGGTTTCCCCATTTTTTACCTCAAGACTTTTTACCTAAAAACTATCACGCTGCAACAGATCTTTCTACCCCTCTATTTTTCTACCCCTCCAAACAACGCAGCAATCTTTGTGAGCTATGTGTTCCTTGTGGTTTCCAAAATTAAAGTGCAACCATTTTGAGCCCCTATGTCCAGTGATCTGGATTTCATGATCTCTGTTTGTCTCACCCGGCTTGGCCCGCAAGCGGGGCTGCGCCGTGGCATGGCTGGAGAGTATATCCGCCGCTATGCGGTGGATGCGCCGTATATCCGCCGCTATGCGGTGGATGGTCGCGAAGTATATCCGCCGCTATGCGGTGGATGGTCGCGAAGTATATCCGCCGCTATGCGGTGGATCTCTGCGAAACAAGCCGCAATAAGGCCCGACACCCCTGCCCCCTGACCCCTGCCCCCTGCCCCCTGCCCCCTGACCCC
>JAQUCE010000102.1 GCA_028686345.1 Kiritimatiellia bacterium | reverse complement strand
GAAACAGCACAAAGTATTGGTCGTTCTATTCCTTCTCCCAAAGGTCGATTGTCTTTTGCATAATTAAATATCTTCAGAACCAGTTGCTGCAGGCGACTCGTAAACTCGCGCCTGAGCATTTCGTTCGGTAGAAAATGAATAGAAAACAATACCTCCTTATGCCGATACGTATTATAATTCTTTCGATGATTGGATTTCTACAGCTAATGTTGGTAATGTTCGGGTGTATTTGGGTGGTAGAACACCTTAGTGAGGTACGGCCGTGGGTTCTAAAGCTGCGTGAGCTTGCCGTTTTCATTGGGTTGTTCACTCTTGTGTATCCTGCGTACATACTAAGTGCATTGGAAATGCAAAAAACAGGAGTCAGAGACCAACAATAAAAAGATATCCAACCAATAAATGGATTTTCCGAAATGGATACGTCCCTTTTGAAAAATGATTCAACGTTCGAAAACAAGAAAACCAGGGCTTGCATCCCGTCGGACAACTTGATACATTTCAAATAAAGGAGGTTATCATGCAAATTGCCATTCCATTGGAACGGATGAGTACTATAGAGAAGTTGCAGGCCATCGAGTACATTTGGTCTGACCTTGCGCGGGTATCCGAAGATGTACCATCACCAGCTTGGCACGCCGATGTACTTCGTGCCAGGGAGGAGCGAATTGCAAACGGCACATCGCACTTTATGGAGATTTCGGAAGCAAAACAAGCTGTGCGAGAGCGGATTAAGTGAAAGTACAGGTACTCGAAGAAGCAACCTCTGACTTGGCGGATGGCTACCGATTTTACGAGAGTCAAGCTGAGGGTTTGGGCGATTATTTTCTGAATTCGCTCTGGTCTGACATTCATTCTTTGCGCCTATACAGCGGCATTCATGTCTTACATTTCGGATATCATCGTTTACTGTCAAAGAGATTTCCTTTTGCAATATACTACCGTATTGAATGTGGCATAGCGCGTGTCCGCGCCGTTCTGGATTGCCGACAGGATCCAGAGAGGATATCAGGAGAATTGAAATAATCCCCGAACATCAGCTCCACCATACCCACTGGGGCGCTACGCTAACTCCAGCGGTCTGGTGACCTAAACGTTATCTTAATAAGGAATAAAATATGGCAAAAGATAAAAAACCAAAATGTGGCCTATGCGGCAAAACAGAAAACTTGATAAAGACCGAATGTTGCAATGAATGGATATGTAATGATGAGGATCAGTATGTTGCCTTTACATTCGCAAGAAATAGCTGTCATCGCAATCATCGACGTTTGACACTTTGTGCATTTCATTACGACAATAATCATGATGGAGATTGGACCGATTGCGAAGAATGTAAAAATGGATTTGATACCGAAGACTATGTCAACTATGGGACCAATGAATACAATTTTAAAAAACTATCCAATCCGCCTTCCTTTGAGTCAACGAGGTGCTATATGTGTAACACGGTAATCAATCGAATGATAGATGAATATGTTATGACTAAAGATGGCTTTTGTTGTAGCAGCTGTGGTGTTGCATCTTGCGAAAAATAGAAAGAAGGCTTTCGTGCTTGCTGATAGAGGAGAGCAAGAGCAGATGGAAGACCTCGCAGCCTTGTTTGCGCATCGGATTGCTGCACGAAGTGATCGAGGCAGAACTCGAAGGCGATGGCAGAACAACAAACGTCTTTGCTGCGTAAGGTTTGTTGTCCAGCCTTTCCGTGTCCGGCGTAGCTGTGAAGCGCGAAGACGGAAGGCTGCTCCAAAGCGGGTTATTGAGAAGTTACTAAAAAACGTGTATAAAAAATACGAATATGAATAATAGTAGCACGAAAGGGTGCGTTACGTTGTTTTTCTACCCAAAAAACGCTGCTCAATTTTTTCCTATATGTTCACAGCTATTAGCGCAAAATCCGGTTGGATTTGTCTAAAGTAGTGCAAGCATCCTGCTTGTTTATTGGGGAAACAGGCTGGAAGCCTACTCTACATTGCAAATACAACCACATTTTGCGCCTATAGGTTCACAGTAAATGCCCGTTGTCATACGCTGCTGGACGGCGCGGAGCACCGTCCTACGTGAGACAATACGCTGCTGGACGGCGCGGAGCACCGTCCTACGTGGAATAGCGCATTGCACGAATAGGCGGTTTTTTGAAGTTACAATGATCTCGCTTTATACTAAACTAGTGTCACTTTAAATATACTGTAGCTGAGTAAGGCATATGTGGCAGGTACATGAATGCGTCTGCGGGGTGCAAGGCCTGCGAAAGGGAGTGCGAAGAGTATGATAACAGGTGAACTTAAATCAAAAATTGATGGTGTCTGGCAGACCCTATGGTCAGGCGGTATATCAAATCCGCTCTCGGTGATCGAACAGCTGACATACCTGCTTTTTATCAAGCGGCTGGATGAGCTGCATACGCTCAAGGAGCATAAGTCCGCCCGCACAGGCCGGCCCATAGAGGGGCCGGTCTTTGCCGCAGATCAGGATCATCTGCGCTGGTCACGCTTTAAGGAGACGGCCCCGGAGCAGATGTTTGCGACCGTGCGCGATCAGGTGTTCCCGTTTATCAAGTCGCTAGGCTATAAGGGCGCTGCCGACGGTGAGGGCGGCAGCACCTACACCCACCATATGAAGGATGCGATCTTTATGATGCCGGCTCCCAGGGTGCTGGCCAATGTGGTGGATCAGCTCGATGGGATTGATATGGCTGACAGCGACACCAAGGGCGATCTCTATGAGTATATGCTGGGCAAAATCGCCAGCGCGGGCCAGAACGGTCAGTTCAGAACCCCGCGTCACATCATCAAGCTGATGGTGGATATGATGGAGCCCGCGCCCAAGGATGTGATCTGCGATCCCGCCTGCGGCACGGCCGGCTTTCTGATTGCGGCCTCGGAGCATATGATTCAATACCACAGCGATGTTATCTATAAGAGTGCCGCCGCCCGCCGCCGCTTTAATGAGGGCACCTTTCACGGCTACGATTTCGACAACACCATGCTGCGCATCGGCAGTATGAATATGCTGTTGCATGGGGTGGAAAATCCGGATATCCGCTATAAAGATTCATTGGCGCAGAGCGATGAGGACGATGCGGAGAAGTACACGCTGATCCTGGCCAATCCGCCCTTTGCCGGTAGCCTTGATTATGAGTCAACTGCCAAGGACTTGCAGCAGATCGTCAAAACTAAAAAGACCGAGCTGCTCTTTCTGGCACTGTTTATACGTCTGCTGCAGAGCGGTGGACGCGCCGCTGTGATTGTGCCGGACGGCGTACTTTTCGGCTCCAGCAACGCACATACAAAGCTGCGCAGGATGCTGGTCGAAGATCATAAGCTCGACGGCGTGATCTCCATGCCCTCAGGTGTGTTCAAGCCCTACGCCGGGGTCAGCACCGCGATCCTGCTCTTTACCAAAACCAACTCAGGCGGCACCGATAACGTCTGGTTCTATGATATGCAGGCTGATGGCTACTCGCTCGATGATAAACGCAATCCTCAGCCGGATAAGAGCGACCTGCCGGATATTCTGACGCGCTGGCTGGAGCGTGAGGGCGAGGTCAAACGCGCCCGCACTGACAAAAGCTTTATGGTGCCGAAAACCGAGATTGCCGCCAACGGCTACGATCTATCCATCAACCGCTATAAAGAGGTGGTCTATGAGGCGGTTGAGTATGATCCGCCGCAGGTGATTATGGCGCGGCTGGCGCAGCTGGAGGAGGAGATTGCAGGAGGACGCGAAAAGCTTGAGAGGCTGCTGAAATGAAGTGGCGCACAGTTGCACTTGGGGATATCGCTGTTAAGAAAGGCGGATCTGTTAATCCTGAGAAGTATCAAGACGAGGTATTTGAACTTTTTAGCATACCTGCATTCGATTCGGGTAAACCTGAAATTGTTACAGGCTCTAAGATAGGGTCCGCTAAAAAGTGTGTTGAGCCAAATGACGTGATGATTTCACGAATTGTCCCGCATATTCGACGGGCATGGGTCGTACATGCTAAAAATATTTATCGCCAGATTGCATCAGGAGAATGGATAGTTTTCAGAAGTGAAACAATCTGGCCGCAATACTTGCGGTGGGTGTTGGTTGGTGACACATTTCATGCTGAATTTATGAGAACAGTGTCGGGGGTTGGTGGCTCTTTACTGCGAGCAAGGCCCACTGAAGTATTTAAAATCAAGATCCCCCTCCCGCCACTCGACGAGCAGAAGCGCATCGCCGCAATTCTGGATGCCGCTGATGCACTGCGGGCTAAACGTCGTGAATCCCTGGCCCAGCTTGATGCGCTGATCCAATCCACCTTTCTTGAGATGTTCGGCGACCCGGTTACGAATCCGAAGGGGTGGGAGGAAAAATTTCTGGGGAAATTAGGGTCTCTTGACCGGGGTGTTTCCAAGCATCGCCCTCGCAATGAACCTTCACTTCTTGGTGGCTCACACCCCTTAATTCAGACTGGCGATGTGTCCCGTTCAAACGGCTATATTCGGAGCTTTACATCCACATATTCTGATCTTGGATTAAAGCAAAGTAAGATGTGGCCCGTAGGAACTCTATGCATCACAATTGCTGCGAACATTGCCGACACGGGCATATTGACTTTTGAGGCATGTTTTCCTGACAGCGTTGTTGGATTTCTGTCAAAGGAAAAAGGTAGGGCCGAATATGTGCAAGGACTTTTTTTGTTCTTTAGAGAAGTTTTAGAACGGAAAGCACCACAGGTTGCCCAGAAAAACATTAACCTAAAAACTCTTCGCAGCCTTCCAGTTCCGCTCCCGCCCCTCGATCTCCAGCACCATTTTGCCGTCATTGTCGAGTTCATTGAAAAGCAGAAGGCTTTGCAACGCGCTCACCTGGCTGAGCTGGATACGCTCTTTGCGGCGCTGCAACAGCGGGCCTTTAACGGGGAGTTGTCAACATGAGTAATTTCGCGTTTTTACCGGATAATTTTCAGGCGGTGGCTGAACCCGCCCGCAGGGCGGAGAGCTGCATTATGGGCGACCCGAGGGTAGCCTGCTTCCACGCCCGCTTCACACTTGAAGCGCTGATCCACTGGCTCTACCGCCATGAGCCCGCGCTGCAGGTGCCCTATGACCACAGCCTCGGAGCTCTGCTGCATGCGCCCTGCCTGATGGAGCTGCTGCCGCAGGCGGTCTTTCAAAAGGCCAGGGTGATCCAGAAGGAGGGTAACCAGGCGGTGCACAATGGCCGCCCGGTGCGTCAGTACGACGCGCTGCAGGTGGTCAGGGAGCTGCATCACATCTGTTACTGGCTGGTGCGCACCTACGCCCCTGAGGCGCGGCTTGAGAGCGTGGTATGGCGCGACGAGCTGGTGCCGACAACCGTCACGGGTGAGGTGGTCTCCCGTAAGCAGCTGGAGGAGTCGGAGCAGAGGCTGGCTGAACAGAGTGCGAAAGCCCTCAAGCAGCAGGAGGAGCGCGACGCGCTGGACAGCGAGCTGCAAGCGCTGCGTAAAAAGCTGGCTGAGTTGCGCGCTGCCAGCCAGCGGCAGAGCGATACCCACGACTACTCCGAGGCGGAAACGCGCCGCTATCTGATTGATGTTGACCTGAGACGCGCGGGCTGGCCGCTGGATGAAAAACGCGACCGCGAGGTTGAGGTGAGCGGTATGCCTGGCGGCAGGGGCGTGGGCTACGCCGATTATGTGCTCTGGGGTGATGACGGCAAACCGCTGGCTGTGGTGGAGGCTAAGAAGAGTACCTTTGATGCGGCCGCGGGCAGGCAGCAGGCCAAACTGTATGCCGACTGCCTTGAGACCATGCACGGCCAGAGGCCGATTATATTCTACACCAACGGCTATGAGACGCATATATGGGATGATCTTTCATATACCCCGCGCAGGGTGGCCGGCTTTTATAAGAAGGCGGAGCTGTCGCGTCTGATCGTGCGGCGAACGCAGAAACTGGCGCTGGATATCGCTGATATTAAAGATGAGATCGTCAACCGCTACTATCAGAAGCGCGCGATCGGGAGTATCGCGGCGCAGCTCTCAGAGCCCTTTTGTCAGCGCAAGAGCCTGCTGGTGATGGCGACCGGCACCGGTAAAACGCGCATGGCGATTGCGCTGGCGGATCTGTTGCAGCGGGCGGGCTGGGTGAAGCGGGCGCTCTTTCTGGCCGACCGCGTATCGCTGGTGAATCAGGCTGTCGGCGCGTTTAAGCAGCATCTGCCTGAGAGCACTCCGGTCAACCTGGTGACAGAGAAGGATAAGACCGGGCGGGTGTACCTCTGCACCTATCCCACCATGCTGGGGCTGATTGATGAAACCCAGGGCGGCGTGGCGCGTTTCGGTGTGGGTCACTTCGATCTTGTGATCATTGATGAGGCCCACCGCTCGGTTTATCAGAGGTATGGCGCGATTTTTAAATATTTTGATGCACTGCTGGTGGGGCTGACCGCCACGCCGCGCGAGCAGGTTGATAAAAACACCTACGAGCTCTTTGATCTGGAGCCGGGTGTGCCGACCGATGCCTATGAGCTTGAGACCGCGGTGGCGGATGGGTTTCTTGTGCCGCCGCGAGTGCGGCAGGTGGATCTGAAATTTCCGCGCGAGGGCATCGTCTATGATGACCTGAGCGACGAGGAGAAAGAGCAGTGGGAGAGTCTGGACTGGGGTGATGACGATAACGGGCACACCCTGCCTGCGCGGGTGAACGCCACTGCGATCAACAACTGGCTCTTTAATAAAGATACTGTGGATAAGATGCTCCAGCATTTGATGGAGCACGGGCATAAGGTGGCGGGCGGCGACAGGCTGGCCAAGACCATTATCTTCGCCCGCAACCACGACCATGCTATCTTTATAGAGGAGCGCTTCAACCTCCACTACCCGCATTACAAGGGGCATTTTGCGCGTGTCATAGATCATAAGGCGACCTATGCGCAGAGTTTGATCGATGATTTTTCCTTTAAAGATAAAGCCCCCCATATAGCGATCTCGGTGGATATGCTGGATACCGGGATAGATATACCCGAAGTCGCGAATCTGGTCTTTTTTAAACCGGTGTACTCCAAGATAAAATTCTGGCAGATGATCGGGCGCGGCACGCGGCTTTGCCCGGATCTGTTCGCTCCCGGTGATGACAAAGAGGATTTCAGGGTTTTCGATTTCTGCTTTAACTTCGACTTTTTTAAAGAGAACCCGCAGGGCATCGAGGTCGGCGGCAATGCGCCGCTGGGGGTGCGCCTCTTCCGCGCCAGGGTTCAGCTGCTGCGGCATGTGCAGAACGCGCCGGAGCTGGATCCGCAGGAGAAGCTGCGGACATCACTGGCTGTCGGGCTGCACCGGGAGTTGACCTCGATGAATCCTGAGAACTTTATTGTGCGGATGCACTTTGAGAGCGTGGAGCGCTTTCAGGATCGTAAAGCCTGGGATATGCTCAGCGAGGGCGATAGCGAGATCCTGCAGCGCGAGGTAGCCGGAGTTCCGAGTCAGGGCGATACCGAAGAGGTGGAGTCGCGCATGTTCGACCTGACCGTTCTGCGGATGCAGCTGGCGTTGGCGGAGGGTGATCGGGAGCGCTATGAGCGTTACCGTCAGCGCGTAGTTGAGATCGCGATGCTGCTTGAGGAGAAGAGCAGTGTGCCGGCAATCAGAGCGCAGCTTGAAACTCTGGCGGCGCTGCAGCAGAGCGGCTTCTGGGAGTGTATGGACGTCAACGGCCTGGAGGAGATACGCCTGCGACTGCGTGATCTGATGACGCTGCTGGATAAAAAGAAGCGTAAGATCTTATACACCGACTTTAAAGATGAGATCATGAATATGCGGGATGGGACGCTGGTTTACATGCCCAGGATGACCGGCATTCAGTACGCGAAGAAGGTTAAGGACTATCTGCGGAGCCACGTCAATGATTTCGTGATACACCGTCTGCGCACCAACCAGCCGCTGACCGAGACCGACCTGCTGGGGCTTGAGCGCACCTTGAAGCAGATCGGCGAGGAGGATGGCAATAGGCTGCTCACGGGTCTGTTGGCTGAGAGCGGATCACCTTCGCTGGCATACTTTGTCCGCAGTCTGGTCGGGCTCGACCGCGCAGCTGTACAGAGCGCCTTCTCGGCGTTTCTGAGTGACCGCAGTCTGATCCCGCCGCAGATCAGGTTTGTTGAGCTGGTGATTGATCAGCTGACCACGCGCGGGGTGATGGATGCGTCGGCGCTTTATGAGCCGCCCTTCAGCCGCATCCACACCGGCGGACCCGAGGAGCTGTTCGCAGGCAACCGTCGGGTGATCGAGGGCATATTCAAACAGCTGAAGGCGGTTAATGCAACGGCCAGGGGCATGACAGGGTAATGACCTTCGTTGTCTTCGTTACCTTCTGTTAAAAAAATTTAACTACGAAAAACGCGAAAAACACGAAAGGGTGCGCTACATTGTTTTTGAGGTAAAAAATGGGTGGTGAAAAATGTAATTTTTCCTCTCGCATCCACCTGCCTTTTTAGATACAATTAGAGCCAAATGAAGGGTTATAATAACATCAAAAAAAGCAAACTTCTGCATAGTTTGCGGGGACGGAGTCTTTTCAAAAACAATCATTTTATCCAGATGTTCTTTCACCTTTTTAATAAGACATTCTGGCAAAACTGTACGTCGGTCTTTATCACCCTTGCCCGAACGAACGATCAAAGCTCCTTGGTCGATATCAATATCCTTAACTCGCAAACGTACACACTCCGAGACCCTCAACCCGCCACCGTATGTAATAGCTGTCATGAGCCAGAATTGTTTTTCAATCTGATCAAGCAGGCTTTTAAATTCAATTTGAGAGAGAACCACCGGAAGCCGTTGCTTATTTGGTGCCCGTACTGTATTACCAACAATGTTCGGTTCAATCTCCAACCCATTGCGATAAAAATACAAAAGTGCGTTAAACGCCTGATTCTGAGTAGAGGCGGCTACCTTATCTTTAACTGCCAGAGAGGTGATGAAATGTTTAATATCAGCCTCTGAGAGTTCGGCAGGGTTTTTACCATGCAAATAAGCATAAAAACGGCGAACCCACTGAATATAGCTTTTTTCAGTGCTGTAAGATTTTTGCTGACCTCTTAGTCGCTTCTGCATGAGGTCAACGCACAGTTTCCATTGGGCATCATAAGCGTGTGCGGCAGATCTACCCACTTTGCTCTGTGACTCCAAAAAATGGCTATACAAACCTAGGGCTTGTTTAGCCTGAGTCACCTTCCAAGCGGGTTCATTAAGTTTCAAGCGCTCAAGAAATGCGTTCTCCTCATCAAATAGCAATACCTCTTCAAAACTCTTGCCTACGTGCAAATATGCTTTACGCACCCAGTCAATGTAATAGATTAAAAAGTTTTCAGCAACCATCTTCTGAGTAACCAAATAATCAGAAAATGCAACCAGATATCTATTTTCCGGAGTTATCATGTTGAGAGGATAATATCCCTATAGAGGACACTTTGTCAAATAAAAACAGTTTATTTGTGAAAACTGTTGACAAAATCGGCTAAATAGCTGATTATCAGTCACGTTTGAGGTGTGTTTTTGGAAAACACACATACCACGATAATTATATAGTTAGCGAGGAGAGACCAGACATTGCTTTTATGGACATTCATGCTACAATAGGCAACATGATGAATAATAAAAAAATAATTGATTTCAAACTTGGCGAGTTGTTTTGCGGTCCGGGCGGCATTGCGATTGGCGCGAAAAATGCAACTGTGATTTCAGGCAATGTTGAATACCGAATATCTCATGCATGGGCTACTGATTACGATAAAGACACCTGTGATACTTTTACCAAAAATATTTGCGGCAATAGAAAGAATAGTGTTGTTTGTAAAGATATTCGCAAAATTGACTTTCAGCGCTTGAATGATATTTCTCCCATTGATGCTTTAGCCTTCGGTTTTCCTTGCAACGACTTTAGTATTGTAGGGGAGCAGAAAGGAATCAATGGTGTTTATGGGCCTCTTTATTCTTATGGGGTGAAGGCGCTTAGATTATTTCAGCCTATTTGGTTTTTAGCGGAAAATGTCGGAGGTTTGAAAAATTCTAATGAGGGAAACACTTTCAATTTGATAATAAACGACTTATACAATTCTGGCTATTCTGTTTATCCGCATCTATATTCGTTTGATAAGTACGGTGTTCCACAAGCACGCCAACGAATAATTATTGTAGGAATAAGGAAGGACATTGATTTGTCATTCAAAATACCATCACCAGCTCCGTATGCTAAATTTGACAACTCTTGTCGAAATGCCTTGGAAAATCCTCCCATTCCCGAATCTGCCACAAACAATGAGCTAACAAAACAATCTAAGCAAGTGATTGAAAGATTAAAATGGATCAGACCGGGAGAAAATGCTTTTACAGCCGACTTGCCTGAGCATTTGAGATTGAATGTGAAAGGAGCAAAGATTAGTCAAATATATAAACGATTGAATCCAGACAAACCAGCATATACTGTCACCGGAAGTGGCGGTGGGGGAACGCATATGTACCACTGGAAGGAACCAAGAGCTTTGACCAATAGAGAACGAGCAAGATTACAGACATTTCCAGATGATTTTGTTTTTTGTGGGTCAAAAGAAAGCGCGAGAAAACAGATTGGCATGGCTGTACCATGCAAAGGTGTACAAATTATCTTTGAAGCCATTTTGAAAAGTTTTGCAGGAATTAGTTACCCCAATATTGAACCTTCGTATTCTCCCATGATGCATTAACGACAACTTTCATTTTACAATCAGGATATAGCTACAGGACAATTACTTCTGCTTGAGAATAAAATTAAATATGGGTGAATTATGCTGAGTGATAATTTATATCGAAAAATGCTTTTAGAGCCAGTAAGGCACGACCCTTCTTTGGATGACTTATATATTGTGTCTGGCTACTCTACTTCTGCAATGGCATTTCATCATCTCAATGAATCAATGAACGTCAATGTTAAACTCATTTGCGGCATGACGGTATCTGACGGCATTAGCCTTGGTAATCACAAAGGTTTTTGTAAGCTTGTAAATGAGGACTTTTCTGGAAGGTTCGAGTGTTCTTATATTTACAAAGGTATACCTGTTCATGCTAAGTTGTATATCTGGTGTTCTGGATTAAACCCTAAATATGCTTTTCTCGGTTCCGCAAATTATACACAATCAGCTTTAAGATTATCTCGCAGAAGAGAATTGATGATACCTTGCCCCCCGAAGGATGCCTTTGATTATTATCAAGCTTTAGTTGATGACTCAATATTTTGTAATCATGGAGATGTATCAGAATTGATTTGTTTTTATGCTGATGAAAAGCAAAAAACCACGATAAAAGAAGCGACTGACGCCACACAAGAAATTGACTATTCCGGTCTACCTCACATTAGGATATCGCTTTTAGCAAATGATGGGACACTTCCTGAACGTTCTGGATTGAATTGGGGACAACGACCTGAATATAACAGAAATGCCAATCAGGCATATATTAGATTGCCGTCCAGTATTTATAAAACAGATTTTTTCCCACCTAGAGAGGTTCATTTTACAGTATTGACGGATGATGCAAAAACCATTGTTTGCTCAAGAGCTCAGGAGAATGGCAAAGCAATCCACACGCCACACAATAACAGCTTAATTGGGGAATATTTCAGAAATAGACTTGGGTTGTCAGGTGGAGCTCCTGTTACACTGAATGATTTGAACAGATATGGCAGAACTGATATTGATTTTTACAAGATTGATGATGAAACATATTATCTCGATTTTTCAATATAGAGAATATCGCTAACAAATCATTCCAGCGGACGGCTAATCGCCGCCGCTGAATTCAGGCGTTGAGAGAAAAATTTTTGACGGTATAACAGGATTTACAGGATAAAAGACAATCATGTTAATCATGTAATCCTGTCAGAAGAAAAAGAAGTTGGAGAGAGTTCCAGCATCCGCCTCCTTCAATACGGCGGGACTAGCCAAGGATTTGAAACCAACGAGAGTGGTGAATTGAAAATCACTCTCAACAAAAAGATGCACACTATCGTGTGTCGCGCAAGCGCAACACACGAAGTGTGATCTAAACGTTAGCTGAAGGAGGAAATATGCAATTTAACACAGCGATTCTATACGATATTGAAAATCTTATGGGTGGCTATGGAAAAGCTGATATGCTTTCAAGCTTATCGTTAAAAGATATTCACAATGAAATACAAAAAAAGGAAATCGGGAAAATTGCTATCCAAAGAGCATATGCAAACTGGAGTGATCCAAGACTCAATATTCTTCGTGGCGATATTATTGAGCTAGGAATCGAGCCAATACAAATGTTTGGATTTGGTCGTGGTCCACAGAAGAATGCTTCAGATATACAGCTAGCAATTGACGCAATAGACATTGCTTTCACAAGAAAAGCTGTTAATATATTTATAATCGTATCCGGCGATGGTGGGTTTTCAGCGTTGGCCAAGAAACTTCATGAATACGGTTGTATGGTTATTGGTTGCGCCTATAGGAGAACAACTAACCGAGTATTTGAAGCTGTTTGTGATGATTTTGTGTGGATTGATGAGCCTAAAGATGAATATGTCGCTATACAAAAGCAAGGTTCAAGTGAATTCAACGACCCAATTTTAGTAATCTTCTCCAAGCAATTTAAACCAGCGGTTTTAAAACCTGAAGATATATTCAAAGAATCTGTCGAGATATTAAATCATCTGGCTAAAAATAACGAAGCTCTGCGTTTATTGAAGAGTGTTGGGGTAAATATATCTATATTTAGTCAAGCTCTTTCTTACAGGATAAAGAATTTTAACTTTTACAGCTTGGGGTTTGCGAGATTTGTTGATTTTATAAGGTATGTTTCTAACCAAAGTAAATTAAAACTTGTTCATAACCCGCCAAGCGAATACAGGTTGTTGTTGAATGATTTTTCAATTAAAGACTTTGTTGATGTCGAACCAATAACAAGGCCACCGGAAATTCATTCACTGGAGAATTATACGCTACTGCTATCAAAAGGACAGCCGATATTTCGGTTGTCTAGTAGGGAAATAATTCTAAGTGTTTCTCATCATTTGGCAGAAAATAAGATTGAATTTCAAAGTATGCTTATAGGGGATATTCTTGATAGATTAGAGGTGAATCTTGATTATGAACAAAGTGATATTAAAGGATGCTTATTTTCCTTTGTGTCTGCCGGATGTTTTATGAAAGAGCCAGAAGATGGCAAACTATCAGAACAAAAATTGTCTTTTATCCCACAATCTTCTGAACAATCAGTAAATATGTTACGAGAAGCAATGTTCAATAAGTTGCAAGAGCTTTTAGGCAAAGTAGATGATAGCGTTTTTACCGAAATCATCAGCTAACAAGTCGCTGCACCGGACGGCAATTCCGCTACGCTTCATTGCCGCCGGTGAGCTTATCGTTCGTCTGAAAATATTGCTACTTGCAAAACCTATAACGAAGTGAGAAACTAATAATTATGAAAACAAAATATACATTTTGGAAAGAAAAAGATGGTATGTATCTCGGATTTCTCAATGATTATCCTGATCATTGGACTCAAGGTCAGGATTTAGCAGATTTAAAAGCGAACTTACACGATCTGTTGGTCACTTTCCGTTCTGAAGAAATTCCGGGAATCCGTAAAGTTGCGGAGCTGGAGTGTTCATGAAAAGGATAGATCTAGTTAAGCACCTCAGTCAAACGGGGTGTATCCTCTTAAGGCATGGAGGAAGACACGACATCTATCATAATCCAGTTACGGGAAATTCTGAACCAGTCCCTAGACACCGTGAGATTAACGAAGCATTGGCTAGGCGCATCATAAAAAGATTAGAAAATGATTGACGAACAATGCAAATGCACCTGATCAAAAAAGTACGCTTTTTTGACAGGTGATTTCAACGTTCGATGACATGAAATGAATAAGATCGAAGAAGAACTCTACGCGCAGGCGGCGCGGGAACTTGCCACCAAGACACCAGTGCCGGGCGTCATGGCGAAGGCGTTCGCTGACGCCGACGGAGACGAGAGGAGGGCGTTCGCACGCTACATCGGGCTCCGCGTTGAACACTTGAAGGATGAGATCAGGCGGCGGCAAGCCGAAGAGGCATGGCAAAGACAGGTTGAGTCGCTGAAAGCATGGCGAAGAACTGGACATGGCAGGGAGGATTGGATCATTCAGGTCAGCGAGAAGGGCCTTCGGTTAGTGGAAACGAAGACTCAGGAGAACCTTGTTGTCTCCCCCAAGACTGCTGACTTCATGATTGAATTCCACCCGCATGCATTTGTGCACAAGATCATCGTCATCAACCGTCGCGGCGAGCGATTCTCTTTTAACGCGCAGTCAAGCACGGTCGAAGCCGTGCAGGCATGGTGGAACAGCATGATGTAAAGAGCATCGAACAAGGCCGTGGAGGCTATCGAGAACCCGCGGTCGGGTTCTCTCAACCTCACGGCTAACGTTCAATAAATTAAAATGATTTTTCTACTCATGTCTTTAGCAATTGGAATCATCTCAATTTTGTTTGGGATTGTTCTTTTACTAACACGAAAAAACAAAAAAATATGGGTTTCGCTTTTGCCATTACTTTTTGGAATTTGTTGTCTTCTGTTTGTGGCATTGCTAATTTATTCACTAAAATATTTTGGCACGGTTCCTATGGATGGAACTTAAAAAATCAAAAGAATTGAACAAAAAGATGGAGTTTATCGTCGTACCGCCGAAAACTCATCTAATCGTTGAAAGCAAAAAAGAAGACTGTGCGCAGCGAGATTTGAAACCACAAAGATCCTAACGCAGCATAGCCGCAATCAATTTTTTACCCGCGAATCTCCGCGAATATTGCGCTTTAAATTTTTTCTCCACGTTTCCGGCTTCAAGCTTCGCTACTACGCCGGACTGACGGTGGAGTCGTTAATCACTAAAAATTTAAATCGCAGAGTTCTGTGTTTAAATCGCAGAGTCCTGTGTTAAAATTGCAAGTCATGTTTTAAGAGTGATCTTATGATAAGGGTATTTCAAGCGATTAGCGACCCCACGCAGTGGGGATGAAATACCCTTATCGATTCGCGGAGATTCGCGGGTAAAAATTTTTGAACACTCTGTGCCTCTACTGAGAGATTAAATCGTGCATAAAAAACAAGAATATGAATGATAGTAGTACAAAGGTAGGAACAACCATCCGGAACGGTTGAAGAGAGGAAAACCGTTTCAACAACAGCGTGCACGTTATTGCCGCTGGCGCGGCAAAACGTGACGCAGGCGTTATGCACAAAGAACAAGATGAGCGAGCCATGACCAACGACTGCGACGCGGTGATCCCATTCGATCCGGAAATGACGGGACTTGCCACCACCAATGGCAGATTCCAACTCGACATCTTCTCGGAACGGAGAGAACAAGCGCTGTGCGAATTAAGAATGTTAAGTGGCGTACCTGAGATCGCACGCACCTTGAAGCCAAACAGGGTTTACAGACTGGTCGTCCCCGATGGGAAGGTTCTACAGAAGGGCAAGGATGGATTGTACCGGGGTGTCGTCTATGGAGCCGATGGAAAGATATCTCAGCATACCAGATTCGAGCAAGTACCACCCAGTCTTGCGCGAGTTGCGTCGGCGGTGGGCACGCAGATTATGCTTGTGAGCATCGCGATGCAGCTTAATCGAGTTGAGGAAGCGATCGCTGCTGTATCAGAGGAACTGCACAATGATCGGGTCGCTGAGATTCTGGCTGGCGTACAACAGTTTGAGATGGCCGCGCATATGAAGGATGGCAATCGCCGGGATATGGCTATACAGCACGCAATCCAGTCCTTAACAGAGGGAATCGTGAAGGTGACCCTCGAACTCCACACTCGGATTCGGGATTTGCCGGAGTCAACGAATACGTTCTGGGACAACTGGGGCGGAAGCAAAGCGAGTCGTGCCGCATCTAAGCTTCGTTTGACTGAAGGCGCCTTCAAAGCGGCAATTCAGGGGGCGTCTGTTTTGGCCGAGTGTTACGCTGCGCTGGATGAGCCGCAGGCCGGGACTGCGGCAATCACACGCTGTCTGGAGAGTATCCACGCGACCGGCATCGGTACGGCCGCAGATACGGCACGCTTGGTCAAAGTGCATGATCCACTATGCCTGCCAGAATTGCCCTGGTTGCGATTCGATGAAGCGCGCCTCGATTTCAGTCGAAATATACAACGCACTGCAGTTGATGCAAAGGCCCTTCAGAAGGGCAGAATCGCGGTTGATTTTCAGGCAAATGAGTTGATGGAGGTACCATGAGTAAGTGCAAGTGTGGAAGAGAGCTACGTGCAGGCGAGAATCAATGTCCAGCTTGCACCTCGAAGAAATCCCATTGGTGGAAGAAGGTGGTCGAAGGAGTAGGCACCGTAGCTGTCGTTGTCGGAGGAATCGTCATCTATATTTTCACCGATGGCAAAGGCGGGAAGTCCGCATGATGACAATTGACCAAGAAGGAGAGGAGTGACAAGTCCGTGGGTGTTCAGTCCGTCCTCAAACCAATCTATGATGGCTATGCCGTACGTCACTTCGCCCGTCAGGGATGGGGTAGCTGGCCCGTCGCAAACCGTGGCTGGTACTGCGATGTCATAGCAATGCGCGGGACAGACATTGCCATCATTGAAGTCAAGAGCCCCGCGGAAGGCAGTGTGGACAGCAATTACGACGATACACGCGGCCTGTCCTCTGGTGTCCGCGCTGATCTCCCCACCTGCTATCGTCAGCGTCGAGCCGACATATGCGCATCGATCCAGCGGCAGCCGGGTGTGAGCGTCATTAAACTATACGCGGTTTCGGTCGGCTGTCAGTTGCTCCGGTACTTGCGGGAATACGACGAGCGCAGTCGGCGCTACGCATCGGTCGCTGGACCATCCTTGGGAACTTCAGCATCTCATACTTTGATACCCTACATCGCAGTACCAGTCGAATTGAAACCACAGGTGGACACTGCGCTGGCGTTCTTGCAGCAGAGGGGCGACATCGCAAGCTATACCACTGTTACAGATTGCCGTCTCTGTGTGAGCAAGGTGGCGTATCCGTGAATTGACAAAAAGCATAACCATCGCCTGCACTTTACGGTGGTTCCGCTAGCGCGTCACCACCGAAAGTGAGGCGTAACGTTCAAAAATAAATACTCCAGGTTGACACAAGACACCTGAGAGGTATAAAATATATACCATGAAGTTCGAGTATGATCCAAACAAAAGTGAATCGAATAAAGCTAAGCATGGTATCGATTTCGAAGAAGCTCAGGTCATCTGGGAAGATCCTGACCGGTTACTTGTTCCTGCACGGACACAAGGAGAGTCAAGATTCTTACTTATCGGTAAGATCAAAGATAAATACTGGTCTGCCGTTTTTACAATGCGAGGTGAATCAATCAGGATTATATCGGTTCGCAGATCAAGAAAGAAAGAGGTGAATAAATATGAAGAGTGAAGATTTTGATAAGAAGTTTGATGCTGGTGATGACATTATGGATTCTCTTGATTTTTCCAAAGCAACTCGTCCCGGTAGAGAGCAGAAAAGAATCAATGTCGATTTCCCTGTCTGGATGATTCAGTCACTAGACAAAGAGGCAAAAAGGCTGGGAATCCCGAGGCAATCCGTTATAAAGGTGTGGTTAGCAGAGCGTTTAGAAGCTAGGCAAGATGCATAGCATTTTGAACAAGGCAGATCCACCATACCCAGAGGGGCGCTTCGCTTCCTCCCCTCTGGTCTGGTGATCTATTCGTTGGACATAAAATGACTTTGTCATTTGGAAAAGATTACACCTGAAAACGGCGGCGCAGTTCGGCGAAGCGAGCCGCGTCTGGGACGGATGAGGGATGAAACCGGGCATAGTACAGAGGATTTTTAACGAACACTATCCGGCGCTCGACGCGACGCGCCGTCTGGAAGGTCGCATCCGCCTGGCGGCATGGAATATCCGCAACTGCCGCACCCCCGCGCTGGGCTATCACATCGACGCCTGCCCCAACGGCGATTACAGTATCCGGCTGAACAACTCCTGCAGGCACCGCGCCTGCCCGCTGTGCGGCGCGACCGAGACGG
>JAQUCE010000201.1 GCA_028686345.1 Kiritimatiellia bacterium | reverse complement strand
AAACCCTGCCGCTCACATAGCGCGCGTACAGATTATCAACATCTGCATAGCGGGCAACCGCACCCTGCGCTGCAACGATTTTTTCCGCATCACCCGTCGCTGTGGCAAGCGCTGCCTCGAGCGCATCGAGCACATCCACTGGCCGGGTGTCGTGGTAGCAGGAGCACTCTGCCAAACTCTGGGCATCGCCCCGCAGCAGCGCAATATCAGCTGCCGGGTTTAATGAAAGCGCAATGGCTGAGACCGTGCTCTGCGGCAGTTTGGTTTTTAAAAATTGGTCAAAGGTTTCAGCCACATCCGAATTAGCGACAACGTTCGCTGCCGCGGCTGTTGCGGCGCTGCGCGCGGTCAACACATCAATTGTTGTCGTGACCGAAGCTGCGACTGCCGCACTGACCTCCAGCACCAACCCATCCACTGCTTCGGTGGCATGAATATCCCCGAAATCAAAAACAGCGCTGGCAATCCGCCGCGCCTGTTGAACTGGAAAATCACTGTAGCGCCGCTCGTCGGTCACCAGCGCATAATCAGCTTCAGAGCCGAACCAGCGGTTAGTCTCCCCCGCCGCTGTGCGCCGCAAAACAGCGACATCCTTGAGCAGCGTAACCTGCCCAGCGCCGTTGACATGCAGGATCAAGCGAATCTGAGCCTGATCCGCAGTGGGCGTCGGACGCCCAGGGTCCGGGGCAACCGCGACATTATTTTGATCAAAGCCAACCGCGACCTCATTCACAAAATTCAGTTTTGCCTGGCCGACCCATAGGCCGCGATAAGGATTAGACTCTCCCATGAGAGTTAAAGCACCACAAACCACAGTGCCACTGATTACCTGCATAATCGTTCTGTATTTAGCTCTCACTTCAAGTCCTCCCTGAAACCGACAATCGGCACCCACACCTCGGTTCCCAACTCACTTTTTACACAGATCAACGACTCTGCCTGAGCCTGCTCCAACTGATCAGCGCGCACTGTCAAAGGGATTTTACAGCCAGCACCTGCACCCAGCGGCGGCAGCCCCACCTGCCAGCCAGCGTCGCCCAGGGCTACAGGCACCTTCGCAACCCCCTCCCACACACCTCCCACAACATCAACCACAACCGCGAGCGGAAAAACCGCGCCATCAGCAACAACATGCTCGATGCTGGGGTTCAAGGGATAGGGTGTGCTGTTTTTCAAGATCAGATTCTCGGTTTGGCCTTCGCGCAGCAGAGCCACCCCGCCCACACCGCAGGTGACCTCGAGCGGACCCTGGTAAACAGAGGGGCCATCCGTATAAATCCAGAACGCTTCACCGGATTTCATGGCAGTGCTTGCAGGGTTGACCACCTTGTTCCAGACCCCGTTGATCAGACGGTAAACGCGCGGATTGCTGTGAGCTCTGGAGCCGCTAAAAAACTCGGCAAAGGTGGGTGCAGCCAACTCATCCAGGGGATAGCCGATCAGATTGAAGGCATTTGCCTGCCAGATCCGCGGGGTGCAGGCAACCGTGCCGCTGACACCAACCTCAACCGCGGCGGTTGCGTGAATCAGATAGGATTTTTTTCCGTAAACCGCGCCCAGCTTGCTTAAAAAAGAGTCGGAGCGCGAGGGAGCGTACCAAGTGGCCCACCCCATCTCTTGCAGCAGATCAGCGCTTGGATTGGAGGTAAACTGCTGCGTAAACTCAGCGCCGTCAAACGAGGCCACAATGTCAACCGGCGTGTTTGCAAAGACCTTCTCCGGATCACGCACCAGCGGATCAACATCCAGATAGACCGCGTTCCACCCCTCACTTAGCTCCAGCATCTGTGTTCGTGTAACAGCTCCAGATGCGAGGAGCGTACCTAGGCTTAGAACAAGCAGAATCACCGCCAAAATGCATCTCCGCCCCTGTTGACAGCCCCCTGATAGTTCGCGATTCGCGGCGCGTGCGGCAAAACCGCTCGTAAGCGCAACACTTGAATTACTCATAAAATACCACCTTGTATCTAAAACAGACTAGTACTCTTTCCCATTAACATTATCAGGTTACACTATTCTGATTTAACATGCAAGCAGATATGGAAAATTAAAAAAAAAATATTGCAACGAGGTTTGTTGTTCAGCCTTTCTTGTCGCGCCGTAGCCTTGGCAAAGGAGGAAGGCTGCTCCAAAGCGGGTTATTGAAGCGTTAACTTGAGTGTGATAATGAAGTAGTGCGAGCATCTTGCTTGCAGAAAAGCTGAACAATGAGCGCCGGAGGTAACGCAGGAGGCATATTTTCAATTTTTAGGTTTGATACCCCCAACTGCCTCCTATTAAACTATAACCCGTTGGAGTATGTAAAAACAGGTGTTTTCATTAAGTTACTAAACCAGCGGAGCCGGAACCAAACTGAGCCTATGTGATATGCGAAATTATTTCTCTCTCATTGAACAATTGTGTGATATGCCCCGCTGGTTTAGTCAACAACGCTATGCGTTGCATAGAAAAGAAAAACTTACAGGAACTGCACAAGTTGCAGGGAAGCATTGAACTGGATCTTGACCTAGATACACTACGGGAGAGGTAATGAGTGTACTTGTTGACAGTTCTGTGTGGATTGAATATTTCCGAAGTACGGATAAAGCAAAAACACTTGCGTATCTTATAGATGAAGACTTGGTGGTTGTAAACGATCTTATTCTCGCTGAAATAATCCCCGCTCTCAGACTTCATAGTAAATTCAAGCATGTTCGACTCATGCAAATGATTGATCGTCCGCAACTTGAAATTAAATGGACAAAGTTAATGGATATGCAGGTGCTCTGCCTGCGAAAGGGTATTAACAAAGTTGGCATATCTGATCTTATAATTGCCCAGCATGCCATACAAAATGACTTTGAGTTGTACAGTTTAGACAAGCGCTTCAAGCTGTTGGCAAGGTTTATACCATTGAAGTTGTTTCGCCACATGGATGACCCTGTTTTCCCCCCGCTGTAATCGCATCCCGCTCCTACGAACTCAATCGTAACCTCATAACTACCATCACAAATTCCGTGGGTTCCTTACCTTCCGTGGTCAGCTCATTTGATTACACTAACGACGCCCTCGGTCGTCGCACAGCCCGCAGCGATTATTACATCAATCGCGGCTCGACTGAAGCGAACACCTTCGGCTATAATACATTTTCAGAGGTGACAAACGCAAAGATGGGAACCAACACATACAGTTACGCTTACGATCCGATCGGAAATCGGGATCAGGCGGCTAAGAATTCCGTGGCAACTGATTATGAAGCTAACGGGCTCAATCAGTACACGAACATTACTGGTGGATTGATCGGCACCCCGACCTTTGACCTCGACGGCAACATGACCTTTCTCCCCTCCACCTCTGGGGGCGGGGCTGGGGGTTGGCATTGCCAATGGGATGCCGAAAACCGCTTGATTGGAGTTTCCAACTTAACAACCACAGTTGTTGCATGCTACACCTACGACCACCAATCCCGTCGCATTTCCAAATCAACTCTAACCCCTTCAACTCCCTCCAGCTCCCTAACCTCTAAATTCACCTACGATGGTTGGAACCTAATTCACGAACAAACCTCCACCAACAATTTATCCTTCATCGCTCATAATTTATCCTTCTATACCTGGGGTTTGGATTTATCCGGCACTCTTCAAGGCGCTGGCGGTGTTGGCGGTTTGTTGTGTGAAACCAAGGTTACAAATTCTGAAATCAACACTTATTATGCTTTGGCTGACGCCAACGGAAACATAACCGAATATCTGAATGACAGCGGCACAGTAGTCGCCCATTCCGAATATGACGCATTCGGAAACACCTCCGCTTCATCCGGTGATATGGTCGATGATTTCGTCTTCCGTTTTAGCAGCAAATATCTGGATAGTGAAACTGGGCTGTATTATTACGGGTTCCGGTATTATGATCCTGTAACGGGGCGTTGGCTCTCCAGAGACCCGATTGAGGAAAGCGGTGGAATCAACCTCTACGGAATTGGTGGTAATGATCTCATCAACAAGATTGATTTGTTAGGAAATAAAAGCACAAAATGTTGTGGTGATACTCCATACGATCCTCATTTGAAATGTTGTTGTGAAAAAACAAAGAAACTGTTTGATAAGAGTGATCAACTCCAATGGCATGGCATGCTAATAATAGCATCGTATGGATATTTTATATCAACTCTAACAGCGCATTGTGAATTGGATAGTACTGTTAGTGATACTTGCAATCGCTATCATGTTTCTGTTACGGCGCAAATGGGAGGAGTCGGCACGGGTGGACAACGACAATTATAATTTAACATCAGCGACAATTAGAAATTAACATTTTTCTAAAACATATTATAGTAATAAGTAACTCAAAAGCAGAAGGGTTTACTTATGGCTGTAACAGATCAACAGGTA